>JBEKWZ010000008.1:0-17128 GCA_049512555.1 Candidatus Sulfotelmatobacter sp.
ATGCTGAATACACTGTTGCGCGACGCCGATTTTATGAGTATGTCCCAGGGCCTGGAGGTCCGCGTTCCCCTGATCGATCACCAATTAGCCAAGGCCGTCTTGGCACTTCCGGGCCAGTGGAAATTGAATGGAGCGCCGAAGAAACTTTTAGTTGGCGCTTTGGCCGGATCGCTGCCCGACGAAATTGTTCACCGTCCCAAGCGCGGCTTCACTCTGCCCTTCGAGCATTGGTTGCGGCAGGAGCTTCGATCCGAGGTCGAGCCGGTGCTCGATGCAAAACGAATCAGCAACGGCCCGCTCGGCAGTTGGTTGGACGGAAGCCAGGCCCAGAGCATCTGGTCAGAATTTCTGCAAGGGAAGATGTCGTGGTCGCGTCCGTGGTCGCTCTACGTGTTGCAGCGCTGGTGTGAGTTGCATTTGGCCTGAGTGACGCTTGCCAGCGCCTAGGTGGTCTTCGTAGCCGTAATCAGCAAAAACAGTCCCGCCCGGCGTCCGAACGCCCGTACCAGCGCCCGCGGAAACAGCTTCCATACCAGCCGGTAGAACCCGGACTGAAATCTTGCCGATGGTTGGTGCAACAACAAGTCCCCGGGGCTGAACTCCACGCGCATTTCCACGTCGCGGAATCCATCCAGCAGTTGCAGCGCTTCTTGGCGAGTGTATGTTTTCGTGCCCGGACTCTCCAGGTGATCGAACACCGACTGCCGCAGCGACTTGCCCCGCAAGATTCCATAACGCAACCACAGCATTGTGCCCGTGACCGAGGGATGGTGATACACCATGATCCTGGCCTGTCCTCCCGGCTTCAGAACCCGCCGCGCCTCCCGAATGCACTGCGGGGTGTTCGGGCTGTGGTGCATTACGCCGTAGGAATACACCACATCAAACGAGTTATCGGGGAAGGGCAACTGCTCCGCATCCGCAACGCGCAAGTCGGGCTGATATCCTGCCTGTTCACAACGCTGCCGGGCCCTCTCGATGGATGCAGCCGACAGATCCACGCCCGCAGCCTCAGCCCCAGCCTTCAACCATTCGAGATAATCGGCTCCCATGCCCACGCCGATTTCCAGCACTTTCAATCCGCGGGCATTCTGGAACTGTGCGAAGTCGAAAATGAATGGCTCGATCGCATAGCGGGCACGGGCGTGGGCGTCGAAATCTTCCTTGCCTTCGAGGTAGCGCGTGCCGCAAGGTTCGGCGTTCCAGAACTCTCGGACTTCGTCTTTTTGCGGCGCAATCGAACTCATGGCGGTGGCAACCGGTATTTCAGGATACCAGTATAGCCGCGGCCGGCCGCCGAATCGTGCTTCAAGGGCCGCAGTCAGAGTAGAATGCTGAGAGCCTCTCTGTTTTCGATGCCCAAGCTGGAAGACTCAAGTCAATTGCGGACCGAGCGTTCCACGGTGCTCCTTCCTGTAACGGTGATCGTTGCCGCGCGCAACGAGGCCCGCAACCTGCCGCGCTGCCTGGAATCTCTCCGCGATGCCGGCGAAGTATATGTCATCGATTCGCAAAGCACCGACGCGACGGTGCAGATCGCGCAGTCTTATGGCGCGCACGTCGTGCAGTTTCATTATCAGGGAGGCTGGCCCAAGAAACGCCAGTGGGCAATGGAATCTCTGCCTCTCGCCTATGACTGGATTTTTCTGGTCGACGCCGATGAGGCCTTGACCCCGGAACTTGCCAACGAGATCCGGCATGCGATCCAGGATCCCGCCTACGATGGCTACTACATCGCGCTCCGTATGTTTTTTCTGGGCCGAGAACTGCGGCATAGCGGAGCGAATTTCTACAAGCTTTCGCTCTTCCGCCGCGGCAAGGGTCGCTTCGAATGCCGCCTCAAGGACCAGGACCAATCCATGGCCGACATGGAAGTTCACGAGCACGTCGTGATTACAGGGCAGGGGGAGTCAAAAGCGAAGACCGCGCGGCTCAAGCACTCTTTACTCCATCACAACGTAGAGTCGCTTTCGCATTACATCCGCAAGCACGACGAGTATTCCAACTGGGAAGCGCGCGTATGGTTGGCTGGGGACGCCAATGCCAGGGATTTGGCCCCGTCCTTGTTCGGATCGCAGGCCCAGCGCCGCCGCTGGTTGCGCAAGAAGTTTTTCGCAATCCCCGGTTCTCCCGTCCTGTTTTTCTTTTATAAATACGTTTTCTCGATGGGATTTCTGGACGGCATCCCCGGCCTGATCTATTGCGGATTGCAAGGCGTGCAGTTTTTCCAGATCAAAGCGAAAATTTACGAGCTAAAGACGCAGGCCGCTCGAAAGGAATCGATCTAGACAAAATGTGCGGCATCAGCGGTGTGGTCAATTGCGGAGATCGGGAGACATTGGCGCGGATGACGCACGTCCAGGCGCATCGCGGCCCCGACGATTCCGGGCTGTGGGACCGCAAGTTTCCCGACGGCTCCTACATCGGCCTGGGCAGCCGCCGCCTCGCCATTCTCGATTTGTCTCCAGTCGGCCACATGCCGATGTGCAACGAAGACCGCACCGTCTGGATCACCTACAACGGTGAGATTTATAACTTCGCTGAACTTCGTCATGAACTTGAAGGCAAAGGCCACCGCTTCGCCTCGCACACAGACACCGAGGTGATCATTCACCTTTACGAAGAAGAAGGCCCCGACTGCGTAAAGCGTTTGAACGGCATGTTCGCCTTCGCCATCTGCGATCTTCGCCCAGCGACCCCAACGCTCTTTGTGGCCCGCGATCATTTCGGCGTCAAGCCCTTCTATTATTTCCACGATGGCCAACGCTTTGCATTTGCATCCGAAATCAAGGCGCTGTTGCAGCTTCCGGAAATCGAAGCCGAACTCGACCCCGCATCGCTCCACCAATACTTGACGTTCCTCTGGGTGCCCGACCCCAAGACGATGTTCCGCCATATCTTGAAGCTGCCCGCAGGTTATTACGCAGTTTTGCGCAAGGGCGAACTGAAGCTCACGCAATACTGGGATCTGACTTTTCCCCCGGCGCATCAGACTTACTCGCGTTCGGAAGAGGACCTGGCCGAGGAAGTCCGTGAGCGCTTCCGTCATTCCGTCGAAGCGCAGATGGTGAGCGATGTTCCCATCGGAGCATTTCTCAGCGCCGGCCTCGATTCTTCCGGCATCGTCGCCATGATGGCTCGGGCCACAAAGCAGCCGATCAGAACTTACACCATCACTTTCCCGAATAAGTATCGTGTCGGCGAAACCTCTCTTGATGATCCCGAGGTCGCGACGCGGCTGGCGCGTCACCTGGGATGCGAGAATCATCGCATCGTTGTCGAACCCGATGTGACCGATCTTTTGCCGCGCCTCGTCTGGCACATGGACGAACCCACCGCCGATCCCGCCATCATCACCGCGTTTCTGGTTTGCCGCGAAGCTCGCAAGCAAGCGACGGTGCTTCTCTCCGGAGTTGGTGGGGACGAATTGTTTGCCGGATACCGCAAACATGTCGCACACTACTGGGCGCAGGCCTACGGACGCGTTCCTTCGGTTGCGCGCCGAATGGCCGAAGCCGGTCTGGCCGCACTTCCCAGCCTGCGGGGCACTCCGTTGAAGGGACGACTCCGCCTGGCGAAAAAAATGGGGCGCAGCGCGTCGCTAAATTCTGTCGACCGCTTCATCACGAACTGCACGTATATCGATGCGGACCAGAAATCCGCTCTCTACAGCGCTGGCCTGATGGCGGAAGTTTCGGCGTCCGATCCTTCCAGCCGGCACCGAGCCGCGTTCGACCGCGTCAGCGACGCCGACTTCCTGCACCAGATGCTTTATCTCGACACCAAGATTTTTATGGCCAGCCTGAACCTCACCTATAACGACAAGATGAGCATGGCATCATCGGTCGAAGTGCGAGTTCCTTTCCTCGACCGCGAGCTGGCAGAATTCGTTGCGTGGAATATTCCGCCCGCGATGAAGCTGAAAGGCTTCCTGCGGCCGACGACGAAATATATCTTCCGCAAAGCGATGGCGAACATTTTGCCGCCTGAAGTGTTACAGCAACCAAAAGCCGGCTTCGCCGCTCCGGTAGACTATTGGTTGGCCCACGATCTCAAGGAAATGGTGGATGACCTGCTCTCGCCGGCGCAACTGCGCCACCGCGGCCTGTTCCAGCCGGCCGCGGTGCAGCGCTATATTGACGAACATCGCAGCGGCCGCCAGGACTGGTCGATGCAGCTTTGGCAATTCCTCACTCTGGAGTTGTGGATGCAAACATTTCTCGACGGTGGAGCGCGAAAATTCGAGTCGGAATTGGCTCCGTTCGGTCAAGTGGCCACGGCATGAAACAAGTTCTCCAACACGCGCGCACGGGCGAGATCACGGTGGAAGAAGTTCCAGCGCCGCAACTTCTGCCGGGTTGCGTGCTGGTGCGCGTAGCGGCCTCGGTGGTTTCGGCAGGCACCGAACGGGCCTCCGCCGAGTTCGCCCGAAAGAGTCTGCTGCAGAAGGCGCACTCCCGGCCCGATCTGGTGCGCGAAGTGATCGGTAAAGTGCAGCGCGACGGAATATTCTCGGCGATTGAAGCCGTACGCAGCCGTCTCGACCAGCCGCAGAGCCCGGGCTATAGCAGCGCCGG
Source organism: Candidatus Sulfotelmatobacter sp. (assembly GCA_049512555.1). Taxonomy (GTDB): domain Bacteria; phylum Acidobacteriota; class Terriglobia; order Terriglobales; family Acidobacteriaceae; genus Sulfotelmatobacter. Next base: position 4,578 of record JBEKWZ010000008.1, read on the forward strand.
AACTGTGATCGCGGTCGGCGACGGCGTCACCGATCTTCAGCCCGGCGACCGCGTCGCTTGCGCCGGCGCTGGATTCGCCGTTCACGCGGAGATCGCGTGCGTCCCCCGATTGCTGGTGGCGCGGATTCCGGAGCGCCCGGCTGGAGACGAAGTTCCTTGCGACGAAGCCGCTTTCGCGACCCTGGGCGCGGTCGCTCTGCACGGTATACGCAACGCCGAAGCCAAGCTCGGAGATTTAGTCGCTGTGATTGGTTTGGGTCTGCTCGGTCAACTCACCGTCCAACTGCTGAAGGCCGCGGGCTGCCGCGTGCTTGGCATGGACCTTGACCCGCTGCGCGCTGACCTGGCCCGACGGATGGGCGTGGACGGTGTGGCCAGTTCTCCTTCGGCGTTTCGTGATCTTTGCATCGAGGCATCGCGCGGCGCTGGTGTTGACTCCGTTCTGATCACCGCCGAAACGGCCAGCAGCGATCCAGTCAACCTTGCCGGCGCCGTGGCACGCGACCGCGGCATCGTGGTTGCCGTTGGCACCGTCGGCATGGACATCGAGCGCAAAGCCTACTACGAGAAGGAACTCGATTTCCGCCTCTCGCGTTCCTACGGCCCCGGCCGTTACGATGCGGCCTACGAGCAGAAAGGGCGCGACTATCCTATCGGCTACGTGCGCTGGACCGAAACCCGCAACATGGAAGCATTTGTCCAACTGCTCAGCGAGAAAAAAGTTGACGTCGGTGCCCTGATCACGCACCGCTTCTCCATTGAGCGCGCACAGAGCGCCTATACTTTGATCACCGGGAAGTCGCGCGAGCCATTCCTGGGCGTGGTCATTCAATACGCGACCGCCGCAGCCGATTCGCCCACGCTCGCGGTTGTGCCTGAGCGTGCGACCGCCGCGCCCCGGTTTCGGCCTGCATCCTCCGCCGACGTCTCCGTCGGCTTGCTCGGCGCTGGAGTATTCGCCGCCGGCATCCTCGTTCCAGCAATGAAGGCATCAAGTGCCACGACGCTCATCTCGGTATGCGCGGCGAACGGTTCTCACGCCCAACACGTCGAACGCAAATTCGGATTTCAGAATTGCATTACCGATGAATCTCAGCTCATTCGCGACCCTGCCATCGACGCCGTAGTCATCGCCACTCGCCATCACCTGCACGCGAAGCAGGTTCTGGCCGCGCTTGCAGCTGCGAAGCATGTGTTCTGCGAGAAGCCGCTCTGCCTCTCGGAGGAAGAATTGCGCTCGATTGTGACTGCCTATCTCGGAATTCCTGCCGCCGAACGGCCGACGATGATGGTTGGATTCAACCGTCGTTTCGCGCCCATGGCCGTGCGGATGAAATCATTCCTCATGCCAATTTCCGAGCCGCTGGCATTGCACTATCGCGTTAACGCCGGCTATCTTCCCCCCGACCACTGGGTGAATGATCGCGAGCAGGGCGGCGGCCGCATTCTGGGCGAAGTCTGCCACTTTGTCGATCTTCTGATGTTCCTTGCAGCATCTCCGATTGTCGAAGTCGAGGCCCGCGCGATCAGCAACGCGGGTCGCTACAGCGGCGATAACGTTCTGGTCGCGCTTCGTTTTGCCAACAGTTCTGAGGGAACGATCAGTTATCTCGCCAACGGCGATCGGGCGTTCTCGAAGGAGCGCATTGAAGTCTTCGGCGGAGGCAGCGCCGCGGTGCTCGAGGACTTTCGCCGTCTCGAACTGGTGCGCGACGGCCGCAAAGAGATCGTCCACTCACGCTGGCGTCAAGATAAAGGACATCGCGGCGAGTGGGCAGCCTTTGTGCAAGCCGTACAAAAGCGGAACCAGTCGCCGATCCCTCTCGATGAACTGGTCTGCTCTACGCTTGCGACGCTCCGTGTCGATGAATCGGTGCTTACCGGAAAACGGCTCGCCGTGAGCGGCGCGGCGTTGCTCGAGGGCCGAAACCCCAACCCGACCGAATGATCCAATCGCAAGCTCAATTTCAGAGGAGACAAACGTAGTTCATGCTCATCCTGGGCCTCAACATGTTTCACGCCGATGCCTCCGCCGCGATCATATTGGACGGCGAAGTGAAGTTCGCCATCGCCGAGGAGCGGCTGAACCGCCATAAACACTTTGGCGGATTCCCGGCGCTTGCCGTCAAGGCATGTCTCGATGCAGTTGGCGCGAGAATCTCTGACGTCGAACATGTGGCAGTCGGCCAGGACAGCGACGCCAACCTTAGGAAGAAGGTTCAATACGCTCTCGCTAATCCGGCCAAGATCCTGAATTTTATTCGCCTGCGCCAGCGCAAAGAGGCGATGCGCGACGTGCGCTCGCTGTTATCCAAAGCGCTGGACGTCGACGCCACACAGCTCCGTTTTCAGGAGCACCATCTCGAACACCACATCGCACACATCGCCAGCGCCTACTATTGTTCGCCCTGGGAAAAGGCTGCGGGTTTCAGCTACGACGGTTCCGGCGATTTTGTCTCGACGATGACGGCGCGTTGCGAAGGCAACGAGATTGAAATCCTCGACCGCGTCTTCCTCCCACACTCTCTAGGCAGCGTCTACACCATGATCTGCGAATTCATCGGCTACAGCCAGTACGGAGATGAAGGCAAAGTCATGGGGCTCGCTCCCTACGGGAAAGATACTTATCGCGACGAGATCAACAAAATCGTCACGCCGAAGAACGGCGGCTTTCACCTTGACCTCGACTATTTCAAGCCGCTCGGCAGCAATCAAGGGATGCAGGTCTTGCCCGACGGAACCGTGAAACTGGCCCGCCACTTCTCAGCCCGGATGGAAAAACTCTTTGGCGAGCCGCGCCGTCCGCACACCGAAATCGCCCAGCGCGACATGGACCTGGCATTCGCCCTGCAGCAGCGCTTTGAAGAAATCTTTTTTCACCTGCTGAATCGGCTTCATGAACGAGTCCCGCTTGAGAATCTCGCCATGGCTGGAGGATGCGCACTCAACAGCGTGGCCAACGGCAAGCTGTTCGACCATACTCCGTTCCGCCGCACGTATATTCAGCCTGCTGCAGGCGACGAAGGCCTGGCCATCGGCGCCGCTCTGCACACGTATCATTCCGTGCTGCAACAGCCCCGCCGCCACGAGTTGAAACATTCTTATCTGGGTCCGGAGTTTTCCGAGTCGCGCATCCAATCCGCGCTGCAGAACGCCGGATTGCAATGCCGCAAGATGGAACGCGGAGCATTGCTCCAAGAAACTGCCGAGCAGATCGCGTCTGGCAATGTAATCGGCTGGTTTCAGGGGCGCATGGAGTGGGGCCCGCGCGCGCTCGGCAATCGCTCGATCGTCGCCCATCCCGGCCTGCCCAACATGAAGGATGTTCTCAACGCCCGCATCAAGCACCGCGAGTGGTTTCGTCCTTTTGCCCCGTCCATCATGGCCGATCATCAGCACGAATACTTCGAGCACGATCATCCTTCGCCCTTCATGCTGCACGTGTACAAAATCCGTCCGGAGAAGCGCAAGGAATTATGTGCGGTGAACCATGTGGACGATACCGGACGCCTGCAGAGCGTGACGCGCGAGGAAAATTCAATGTACTACGATCTCATCTCGGCCTTCCACCGCAGGACTGGGATTCCGGTCATCCTGAACACCAGCTTCAACGAGAACGAACCGATCGTCTGCACTCCGGAGGAAGCCATCGACTGCTTCCAGCGCACTCGCATGGATGTGCTTGCGATCGGTCCATTCCTGGTGGTCAAGCCCAGACAGAGTGAAGAGGGGGCCGCTTCGGCCGTCGAAAAGAGCAGAGAAGCCTAGCCTCCTTCGAGAGAGCATCGAGTCGCGAAAGTCCTGACCTGCGGACGTAGGGAGTCCCGTCAGCACACGCTCAGTGCACCAGGAATCCCGTAGCGGCAATGACGATTCCAACCACGCCCAGCCCAATGCCCAGCCACCAGAAGATTCTTCGCCCGGAGAGAAGCGTGATCGATGTAACCACCAGTCCTACTTCCAGAAAAACTTCGCTCAGATCAAATCGATCGGCGCGATTTCTCTCGTGCGCAACTTCTGCCTCCATTTCGTGGGCCGTGTCCTCGATCCCTTTTTGCTCGTCCTTGTAGCGTGCCGCTTCACCTGAATATTTTTCGCGGAGCTTGGCGAGCGCGGCAGCGTCGGTGGTCGCTTCCACTGAAGTCAGGTCGACGAAAAGCTCGTCTGTATGCCTGCGGATATTCTTGGCCTGGTAGTAGGCCCACTGATCAGACGACTTGGCCTGAAGAACAACTTCTTCCGTATGCGCACGATGGCCGACCAGCGTTACCACCGCCACCAGCACGGCCAGCACCGCCATGGTCACCGAAATCGGCGCCAGCGTAGGATCATGTTTCGCGTGCTCCGCGTGTTCCTGCAATTCGTTTAGTTCTTCCGACATATCGTCACTCCCCCATGACTTTCACAATGACCCGCTTGTCCCGCTGCCCGTCGAACTCTGCATAGAAAATCCGCTGCCATGTGCCCAGATCAAGTTTGCCCGCAGTAATCGGCACGATGACTTCGTGATGAATCAACAGCGCCTTCAGGTGAGAGTCGCCGTTGTCCTCACCCGTCTCATGATGCCTGTAATCCTCGCGAAACGGTGCCAGATGTTCCAGCCACTCGTCGATGTCCTCGATCAGGCCGCTCTCATTATCGTTCACATAAACTCCTGCGGTAATGTGCATCGCCGATACTAGTACCATGCCTTCGCGCACCCCGCTCTTGCCGACAATCTGCTCGATTTGCGGCGTAATGTGCACGTAGGCGCGATGCGTCTTGGTATGAAATTTCAGATATTCCGTGAGCGTTTTCATTTTCCCGATGCGAGTTCGACCGCAGAATTCTACCGCAGAACCGCTGCCACTTTTCCGCCCGCAATCAGCGCCGCGATGCGCGCAAAATCCCCGTACATCACCCGGTCTTTCTCCATCGTAGGACACACCGACCGGATGGCGGCCTGCGCCGCCTGCCCGCGTTTTGAAGTCTTCAGCGGAGCCAGAAAATCCAGTGCCTGCGCCACGGCCATCGCCTCAATCGCCAGCACGTTCCGCGTGTTGTCGACAATGCGTTTCAGTTTAGTCGCGGCCGTCATTCCCATGGAGACGTAATCCTCCTTATTCCCTGACGTCGTGATCGAGTCGACCGACGCGGGATGGGCCAGCACTTTGTTCTCGCTCACCAGCGCGGCTGCCGTGACCTGCGGCATCATGAAGCCGGAATTCAGCCCGGCGCCGGGAGCTAGAAATGGAGGCAAACCCTCGCTCAGCGCGGGATTCACCAGCCTTTCAATGCGCCGCTCGCTGATGCCCGCCAGCGCACTCAGCGCGATGGCGAGAAAATCCAGCGCAAACGCCAGCGGTTCGCCATGAAAATTTCCACCCGAAATCACGTCGCCCTCGGCGTTCTTCGGATCGGTAAGGAAGACCAGCGGATTGTCGACGGCGGAATTCGCCTCTGTCTCAAACACTTCGCGGCAGTGTGCCAGGGTGTCGCGCACCGCGCCGTGCACTTGCGGGATGCAGCGCAGCGAGTAGGCGTCCTGCACCCGTCCGCAAGTCCGGTGCGAGTCGCGGATTTCACTGCCTTCCAACATGCGCCGCAGGTTGGCCGCAGTCTTGATTTGTCCAGCATGCGGCCGCGCCTGGTGAATGCGTTCATCAAAAGCAGCATCTGTGCCTTTGAGCGCGTCACAGCACAGTCCTCCGAGAACATCGGCGGTATCGACTAACGTTTCAGCCGCCAGCAATGCCAAAGTTCCCACGGCCAGCATCGCCTGTGTCCCGTTGATGAGCGAAATTGTTTCCTTGGCCTCCAGCACCAGGGGCTTGATCTGCGCCCGCTTAAGACACTCCGCGCTGGGAACGCGCACGTTTCTCTCGTCGACGCACTCGCCTTCGCCAATCAGAGCCAGCGCCAGATGCGCCAGGGGCGCGAGATCGCCACTTGCGCCCACACTGCCCTGCGACGGGACGACCGGAGTGACGCCGCGATTGAGCATCTCGCAGAGCGTGTCGATGACCAGGGCCCGCACTCCGGAGTGACCCTTGGCCAGGGAATTTGCCCGCAACAGCATCATGGCGCGAGTTTCCGTAACGGACAGCGGTTCGCCCACTCCAACCGCGTGCGAGCGCACCAGGTTCACCTGCAGTTCGCGAATCTGGTCGCCGGCGATGCGCACGTCGCTCAATTTGCCCACGCCCGTTGTGATGGCGTAGGCAAGTTTGTTGCTCGCCACAATTTCGTCGACGACGGCGCGCGCCTGATTAACCAACTGCCGCGCGTCGGGCGACAGCAGAACGGCACGGCGGCCTTCGATACTCGCGACTTCTCCGACCGCTTCGAGCGAAAGATCGTTTCCGTTGATGTGGAGTGCGTTCAAGAAGATTCCCCATGAGATGTTGCAGCGTCACTTCTTCGACGAGATGAAAGTCCGCGAGATCATTTTCCCATCGCCGCGCGGAACGCCGTTAAATACTTCCGCGGCAGGGTTGCAACTTGCATTTGTGAATCGGTCACGATGTGCGTGGTTTCCCCCTCCGCCAGCAGAGTTCTGTTTTCCGCGCGCACCAGTTCGTAACTGAAGACGATAACTTTCTCGCGCACTGCCTTCAGTCGCGTCCGCACCACAACTTCCTCGTCATAATAAACCGGAGCGCGATAACGGCAAGTAGCTTCGGCCACGGCGATGAACCGCCCATCCTCGCGCTCGAGGTCGCGGTACGAAAAGCCCATCTCCCGCATCAGTTCAACGCGGCCCACCTCAAACCAGATCAGATGATTCGCGTGGTAGACCACTCCCATCTGGTCGGTTTCCGCGTAGCGCACGCGCAGACGGGTTTCGTGAAATGCGTAGGGCCGCTTCGGCTTCATTTCCCCGTCCACACCGGTTTGCGCTTCTCCAGGAACGACGAAATCCCTTCGCGGAAGTCGGCGGTCGTGCGGATCGCGGCGTTCTCGCGCACCGCCGATTCAATCTGGGCATCGATCTCCGCGCGGGCATGAGCGGTGAGCAACTGCTTGGTCGCCCGCAACGATGACGGGCTGTTCTCCATCAGCAGAGTGGCCAACTCGCGGGAGCGCGTCATCAGATTCTCCGCCGGTACAATTTCGCTGACCAGTCCCATGCGTGCCGCTTCCTCTGCTCCGAATAGTCTGCCGGTGAGTAGAAGATCGCGGGCCTGTTTTTCACCCACCTGCCGCAACAGAAATGTCGAAACAATCGCGGGAACGAAACCGATCCGCACTTCGGTGTAGCCGAACTTCGCCTCTGGAACCGCCAGCGTGAAGTCGCACAGCAGAGCGATTCCGGTTCCTCCGGCGACAGCTGCCCCGTTCAACGCGGCAATCGTTACTTTGGGAAATTCATAGACCGAACGAAACAACTGAACCATGGTCTGCGAGTCCTGCAAGTTCTGTTCCCCCGAACGGCCCAGCAGCGATTTCAAATTGTCCAGGTCCAGCCCGGAGCAGAATGCCTTGCCCGCTCCAGTCACAATCAGAACGATCGCTTCGGACTTCGCCACGTCGTCCAGCGCCTGCAGCAGATCGTCAATCAAGTCGAAACTGATGGCGTTGCGCTTCTCCGGACGGTTCAGCGTGATCGTGGCGACGCGGCCGTCGTACGCGAGTTGTACGGTTCTGTAGTTCATATTCGGAGGCCCGCCACGGATTGTACGGATTCACACCGATGAATAAATCACGGCTGTCCTATCCGCGCTGTCCGTGCAAGTCCATAGCCATCAATCTGCCGCAAGCGAACTGGAAAAGTTTGCACCAATCCCCGCGGTCGCTTTCAACAGCGAATCCAGCGGCTTCAGTTTCGGCAACTCAGCGCCCCGCTGAGTGAGTGTTTCGATCACTTTCTCTGTCGGGATGTTACCAACCAACGCGTCCTGCGCAAACGGACACCCACCCAGTCCGCCCAAGACTGAGTCAAAACGCCGGCAGCCCGCATCGTAGGCCGCCAGAATCTTCTCAGCCGTCTGCTCGGGACGGCTATGCAGGTGCACGCCAATCTCGAGGTAGTCATACTTTGCCATGACCGCGCCCACCAGTTCGCTGATCTGCTGCGGCGTGGCCATGCCGACTGTGTCCGCCAGCGAGATCATCCGCAAATTGTCGACTTCCATCAGCGAGATCGCTTCGATCACCTCGTCGGGATTCCACAAGTCGCCATACGGATTCCCGAACGCCATCGAGATATATACCACCACGTCGAGTCGCGCTTCGTCGGCCTTGTTCTGAATCTTTTCCAGTTCTTCCAGCGCCTCCTCAGGCGATTGATTCTGATTCTTGCGCAGAAACGTTTCCGAAATCGAATAAGGAAAGCCCAATGTCGATACTGCCTTCGTCGCAATCGCTCGTTCCGCACCTTTTTCGTTGACCACGATGCCGATAATCTCCACATCGTCCGGCGGATCGAGTTCTTTCAGTACTTCTTCCGAATCCGCCATCTGTGGAACCGCCTTCGGCGACACGAACGACACCGCATCAATATGCTTGAAACCTACGCTGATCAACGCCTTCAGGTAATCCACCTTCAGATCGGCAGGGATCATCCCCTTCAGCCCTTGCCAGCCATCGCGCGGACACTCGATCAATTTGACGGCATCAGCCATAAGAAATCTCATCCACGGACTAGCACGGATTTAACGGATCAAAATCACTTTCACTTGTTTCTGATCCGCATTCATCCGCGCAAGTCCGCGCCGAAAGAGAAGTCGATCTACGTTTGCAGCACTCCCACCTTGAACTCCGCTACGTCCGGGTTCAGCGATGCCGCCTCGAGTGCTTGCGTGATCGCATCTCGCGTCTCAATCGGATCGATGATCTTGTCGATCCACAGCCGCGCCGCGCCGTAGCGAGGATCCGTTTGCTCATCGTAGGTGCGTTTCACCGACTCGTACAGTTCTTTCCGTTCTTCGTCGCTCAGCTTCTTGCCCCCGCGCTCGAGCTGTTTGACTTTGATTTCAACCAGAGTTCCAGCCGCCGAATCGCCGCTCATCACGGCGTAGCGCGCCGTCGGCCAGGCAAACACAAAGCGCGGATCATACGCCTTTCCGCACATCGCATAATGCCCGGCGCCGAACGATCCGCCCACGATCACCGTGATCTTCGGCACCACCGAATTCGAAACCGCGTTCACCATCTTGGCGCCCGCCTTGATGATGCCGCTCCACTCCGCGTCTCGTCCGACCATGAATCCGTTCACATCGTGGAAGAAGATCAGCGGAATCAGATTCTGATTGCAGTCCATGATGAAGCGTGCAGCCTTCTCGGCCGACTCGGTATAGATCACGCCGCCGAACTCAACTCGCTTATGACCCTCATGATCGGTCTGCTGCGCGTGCAGTTTCTGATTGGCGACAATTCCCACGGCAAACCCGCCAATGCGGCCGTAGCCACAGATCAAAGTTTTTCCGTACTCCGGCTTGTACTCATCAAAACGGCTCCCATCGAGCACGCGCGCCAGCACTTCTTTCATGTCATAAGGCCGCGCCGGCGACGAGTCGTAGATTCCGTAGATTTCCTCCGCGGCCAGCGCCGGCTCGACGGGCTTCTTCCGGTCCCAAGGAGAAAGCCGCCGGTATCCCCACTTCTCCACGATAGATCGGATGCGCGCGATGCAGGCCTGATCGTTCGGTTCGCGGAAGTCGACGGTGCCGCTGATGGCGGAGTGCATCGCCGCCCCGCCCAGTTCGTCAGCAGAAACCTTCTGTCCGATCGCGGCCTGCACCAGAGCCGGCCCGGCCAGAAATAGTCCGCTGCCGTCGGTCATCAGCACGTGGTCGCACATCACGGGCAGATAACCTCCGCCCGCCACGAACATGCCCATGATGGCGGCGATCTGCGGAATGCCCATCGCGGACATCACCGCGTTGTTGCGAAACACGCGCCCGAAATCGTCGGTGTCGGGAAACACATCTTCCTGCAGCGGCAGGAAAACTCCCGCGGAATCGACCAGGTAGATCGTCGGAATGCGGTTCTCGATAGCGATGTTCTGTGCCCGAATAACTTTCTTCGAAGTCATCGGAAAAAACGCCCCAGCCTTCACCGTGGCGTCGTTGGCGATGATCATCACCATCCGCGTCTCAACCCGCGCCAGCCCTGTGATCACTCCCGCGGCCGGAGCGCCGCCCCATTCTTCGTACATGCCGTGCGCTGTGTAAATGCCCAACTCGAAGAACGTTTCTGGATCGGCCAGCAGCGCAATCCGCTCGCGCGCCGTCAACCGCCCTTTATTATGCTGACTTTCAATCGCTTTCGCGCCGCCGCCTTCGGCGATCTTCACTTCCTCATTGCGAACTTGCGCCATCACGTCCGCCAGAAAACGCATGTTGGCTTCGAAGCGTGCGGACGTCGGATCGATCTTGGTCGCCAGCACGTTCGCCGGCGAGTTCGCTGTAGGAGTTTCGTTACGCTCAGCCATGGGTCGAGAAATATCGGTTCGAGAAATATCGGGTTCGAGAAATATCGGTCGAGAGCCGAAGATGCAAACTGATTACGGTATACCACGCGGCAGAATCGCGCAATGCAGCTTAGCCGGGATTCTGTACCTCGCGCGAGATTCGCTCAGCGCGATTGCCGATGTGGCGTAACGCTTCGGCCACTGGATCGTAGGCAATTGCATCCACCAGCCCCATCTGCAAGGCCTGGGTTGCCGTGACTTTCTCAGCGGCGACGAACATTTCCAGAGCGCGCCCTCTACCCACAAGGCGGGGCAGCCGTTGCGTGCCTCCCCAGCCCGTAATCAACCCCAGCGCCGCACCCCGATGTCCAAACACCACCTGCGGAGACGCGATCCGATGATGGCAAGCCAGTGCCAGGTCAAGCCCTCCTCCCATGCAGTATCCCGACACAGCGGCATAGATCGGAGCAGGGAAACAGTCGATCGCTTCCATCAACTCCTGCCCCATCTTAGAAAACTCATAGGCGGTCGGACCGTCGAGGGCAGAAATCTCTTCCACCTCTGCCCCCACGGAAAAAAAGTTTTCACTCCCGGCAACAATGACCGCCCGGCCTTCGCCCGCGAGTCGGCGAACCTCTTCCGTCAGGGACAGAACGCAGTCACGCGTAAGGCGGTTCGTCCCATCCGCGGATTGAAGCTGCAGCAGAAATGCTGTCCCTCTGTCCCGCACCGAAAAGAATCGAGAAACCATTTAAGGACACTTCCCGAAATGGAGGCACAAACGATCGAAGCAATCCCCCGGACCTTCAGTAACCCGATGCTCGCAGCCGGATTTGCCGAAAGTCAAACTGGGTGCGTCCATGACGTCGGCCGCGACAACGGCCGAAACACGTACCCACAGAGGGTCAAAGACGATGTTACGGGTTTCTAGCACGGCCGTTGCGGTTCTTTTACTGGCTGCCTCACTCTGCGCCCAAGACGCTGCTCCCAGCGATCAGAAAACTCTTGAACTCCTGGTGCAGCAGGTGAAAGCCCTGCAGCAGGAGACTAGCGACCTGCGCGAGAAGGTGAGGAAACTCGAGCAGGAACGCGCGACTGGGTCGGCTACCGTCCCCGCCGCCCCGTCCGCCGCGCCCGTAACTGAAACTCCTGCGGCCCAGACATCCCCGGCCACAGCGGAAGCAGCCCCACCGCAATCTTCTCCAGAACTGGCCACAGCCATGCACGAAGTGCATGGTATTCAATGGCGTGGCTTCGGAGAACTCGACTACCAGGCGCTTAATCAGCGTCAGCCAGAACTGGCTACCTATGGTTTCGTGGGCGGCTCGGCCGGAAACTTTTATACCGGAGACTTCGATCTGTTTCTCCACTCCAGGCTCACCGACAAGACCAGCGTGCTGGCCGATATCACCTTTGAGGAAGCCGACGCGCAGAGCTACAAGCTCGACCTGCGCCAGGCCCTGCTCAAGTACGAAATGAATGATCACCTGAAAATTTCTTTTGGCCGTTACCAGACCGACATCGGCTACTACAACTCTGCCTTCCGCAGCGCGGCCTGGCTGCAAACCACTGCCGATCGCCCGCTCATCATGGAATATGCCCGCAATGGTGGCCTCCTTCCCACCCAGGCCGTGGGCGTTGTTTTCACCGGCACCATCCCCTCGGGAAGATTCGCCTTGAACTATGTCGCCGAATACGGCTCTAGTGACACCATCCGGCCCGACATCAATGGTTTAGGAACGTTCAACGATGAGAACGACGGCAATCACGTTCTCCTGGGGTGGTTCGCCCGACCGGACTGGGTTACTGGCCTCCAAGTGGGCGGTTCTTACTTTCACGACAAAATCAGCGACTCTGAGGTTTCCCTCTCCGACCGCTTTGGTCAAACCATTCTGAACTCCTATGTCGTCTATGTCGGGCACGGAATTGAATCGCTCAATGAAGTTTTCCTCATGCGCGAAACCGAGTTGGCAACCGGTCACGTGTTCAATATGCCGGCTTTCTACTCGCAGATCTCCCGGCGTTGGGGACGTATGCGCCCCTTTCTCCGCTACCAGTACATCAATGCCTCCCAGCGGAACACGCTCTTCAGCGATGTAGGCTTGCGGGCCGGCCCCTCGTTCGGCGCCCGTTACGACTTCAACGACTGGATCGCTTT
>JBEKWZ010000009.1:0-16357 GCA_049512555.1 Candidatus Sulfotelmatobacter sp.
AAGATATTGAGAAAGCGTATTTCAAGGTGATGGGACGAGAAGTGGAGGAGCGGAAGAAAAAGCCTACCGCGAGTATTGTGGCAGTCGGTGAGAGTAACGGCTCGGAACGGCGGGCGGGTTAGGTGGCATCGGCGCTACCGCACAACCAGCGAGGAAGTAGCGGCAGTTCAAACAGTCGATCAGTTGCGGTCAGTTGTGCTGAGGGCAGTCGTGTCGGACCGCGATCAGGGAAACCTGCTCCAGGTCGGGGTAATGTCCATCTTTGTCGAGGCCGCGGTCCGCGGGCGCGATCTGCTGGACGGTGGTTCGCGCCGGCAACTCGCCACGGAAATACTTCTCGTAGATTTCGTCGAATGCCTTCAGGTCCGACATGTTATCCAGGTAAACCGTTGTGGAAACGACTTGGCAGAATTGCATATCGGCTTCCTCGAGATTATCGAGTTGGTTGCGCATCGTCTGAACAAGTTGGAGGGCGGTGGTGGCGCTGTAGACTCCACCATTCGGGCCGGGGATGAAACCACTCTTCGCGGAACAGTACAGCGTGTCGCCGGCAAAGACGCACGGACTCGCCGTGGGGCTGGGCGGCATGTTCTTGGGACGCACGGCGCGTCGTTTCGTGAGATCGCGGACCGCAACGCCCGTGTATTCGATTTGCGCGCCATTGGGGAGACTCGATACTTCGATCGTTGCCCGGGCCGGGGTATTGCCGAATTCGAAGCGATGCGCATAGTGCTCGTTCATCACTCGCATCGGGATCTGCGCCGTCAGAAAGGGATTCACAAAAACCACGTGGCTAAGGTCCAGTCCGGCGGCCTCGACGACGGCTTTCATTCGGTCGAGCGCGAAGTCGACCTGGGCCGCGGGATCGTCCGAAACTTTGTCGCCGGAAGGTCCGCGAGGCAGGGCAGAAATAAACAGGCGATCGTGAGTGAGAATGCCCGGCGAAAAAGGTTCGTCTGACTTGTAGTTCGGGGGATAGACGGGCCGCTTCTCTGAAAGACTCCGCACTGCGACGGCGTTGATCTCGATGGGTGGATCAGCTAGCCCGGCAACGCCAAGGACAGCCCGCGCTGGCGGAATCTTCCCGAAGAACTCACCGAAAGCGCGATTCATTTCTCCGTATTGCGTGATGTTGGTGAGGTAGACCGTGGTGTAGACAACGTGATCCATCGTCAAGCCCGCCGCCTCCACAACCGATTTCAGATTCGTGAGAGCCTGCCGGGCCTGGGCATTGAACGTTGCGGGTAATGTACCATCCGGGCTGCGGGGACCCTGACCGGAGATGTAGACGTAGTCTCCCGTATCCACACTCGATGGGCCGGAACCATGGCGTGCGGGAGCCTGCTGGGAAGGAACGGTCGCCGCCGTCTGCGCTTGTGCGACGACGGTGGACCACAGCAACAATCGAACAAGGAATAATTTCATTCGCCTTCCCTCAGGACTGAAAAAAGAGACCGCATCGAGCCTCGCGTTTCAGGCTGCACGCGCTTTTTTCTGCGCTACGCCCAGAATGCTGCGCAATCTTTGTCCAACAATCACTTCTTCGCCGGGCTGGATGGTCATCGAAACCAATTCGATGTGTTTGGCTTCCGGCCGCTCTTTGCTGGTTGGATTCGGTCTGCCCTCGCGAACCGTTTTCACCAGGCTGGGATTGTCGGCACCGAGCACTTCGATCACGGGATCGCCGTCACGCAGGGCTTGCACGCAGTCGGCGACGGTGAATCCCCAAGCCTGCTGATCCCATGAGATTTTCAGCGTAGGGAAGCGGTTCCCGTCGTCTGGGATGTAGATTTCTGTCTTCACACCCGGCACGGTCTCCACCAGTTTTCGGATGCTGTCTACGCGGTCATTCCACTCGCGGTACAGCTTCTTATCGTCCAGCTTCAGCCACGTTTCGAGCGCTGTAAGGCAGCCAATCATTTCTTCCTTTCCAACCTTCATGGGACGGCACACCGCTCCCTCGCGCGGACTGGAATTCATGATGGCCGCCTCGATCAAATCTTTTCGACCTAAAAGCACGCCGCTGCACTGCGGCCCGCGCAGGCCCTTTCCGCCGGAAAAGGTGTAGAGGTCAATTCCCATGCGCGCGTAAAGCTTGGCATTCTCGGCGGGAGGAATGCCGGCGGCATCGTCGAGTAGCAGTGGGACCTTGTGGTCTTTTGCGATCGCGAGTTCCTTCTGCAGTTCATCGCCGAGGTGCGTGGTGTAAATCAGGGTGGTGTTCTGGTTGATGGCGTTGGCCAGCTCCTCTGGCGAGTAGGCGAGCACGAGCTTCGCGCCAGTCAGGCGGATCGCACTATCAAAGGCGCTTCGGCCACCAGACATGACGACTTCATTCTTCAGGCCGGTGGTGTCGGGCAGTTGCCAGATCAACTTGTCGTCGGTGCCTGCCATGGATCCTGCGGTTGCAACCGCCATCGCGCCAGCGGCGCCGGAAGTGATCATGCCAAACTCGGCACCCGTGAGTTCGGCCAATCGCCGCCCAATCGCATGCTGCAAATCCAGCACGTTCACGAAGTATTGGGCAGCTTCGATCTGGGCTTCGCGAACTTCGGGGAACTCCAGTGAGCCACTCAGGTAGGTCCACGTGCCTCGGCAATTGATGACGGTCTTCACTCCCAGACGGCTGTAGACATTTTGTCGGGGGTCTTTGCCCACGGCGCTGGCAGCCTTGGCGTAAAGATCAGACACGGCGATCTGACTCAGCAGGGGAGCGGCTGCTACCCATTTCATGAATGATCGCCGGCTGGAATTCAGGGTCTGCATTTTTTGGAACCTCCGAGGTTTCTGCAAATTCAGATTTCAGACTGCAATCTAAAATCTCCCTACGCGACCTACTCTTCATCCTCTTGCAATGGAACGCGCGCTCGAACCGCCAGAATATATGCTTTCGCTTCCGGTTTATTTTCGTTGTAGAAGCCGACCGTGCAGTTGGGCCGAAAATAGTACGCGTCCCCGGCTTTGGCGGGATACCGGCCTTCGACGCCGTCCATTCCACTGCCAGCCACCATTTCGCCCTGGCCTCCGATGACCAGGTAGATTTCTTCCGCCGCTTCGTGGTGGTGAGGCCAGTTCGTGCCGCCTGGTGAAAAATCCATCCAGAAAAAACTGTCCATCACGTAGGCGTCATCAATTAAATCCCGCTTGCCGGTGCGCAGGCCAATCAGAAGTTTGTACAAAACTGAGTTGGGGTGACCGCTGACGGTCCTCTCATTGGCATCTTCCAGATTCGCGACCTTCGGATGCGGCATCGGAACCCCGATTGCGATCGACGACGGGATTTTGAACCCCATCACGAGCACGCGCAGCGGCTGGTCTGACTGATTGGAGATCGAGCGCTTCACGCTCGGAGGCAAATACGTAAAGTCATGCTTGCGTAACGTTTGGACCTGATCTTTCTCGGACACAGTGTCGCGCAGAATGTAGTGCAGCACGCCTCCGCCTTCGACAACGAAATAGATCTCCTCCTGGCGGTCGTAGACTACGGTCTGGCAACTGCCACGCGGATCGAGAGTGACTTCCCCGAAGCGGGCGACGGTTTGGAGCGATCGATTGTCCTTGTCTCCCTCTCCGAAGATGGGCCGGTAGTGGCAAGTGGGAGAGCTGAGATCGGCCTTCGTCTCCGCCAGTTCGGGAACATAGCGATGCAGCCACGTGGGATCGACCGGGTGCTCTTGTGCTCGGAGTCCCTGTGCCAGCGCCAGCAATAGCAGCAGTTTTTTCACCTTCCGTGCTCCGGATTCTGCGACGGATTTCGTTTTCGGTTGCGCCGCTGAGTCTTCATCGCGTGTGGCTGGTGTTCAATGCTTTGGAGTTCAATGCTCCGGTTTCAATGCCGAAGATGAGGCGCCTCATCCTTTTCCGACGGCGATGAAGGCACTTCGAGAGTGCGCGCCTCGCGCAGGATATAAGCGACAAGATCATCGAGTTGGCTGGTGCTGAGGCGTTGCCCGTAGTCGACCGGCATGGGCTCTCCAGTTTTCCGCTGGACCGACACCAGGCTGGATTTCATCAGCAGATAAAATCGGCCATCTCCATCCTGCAGCTGCAATGAGACGTTGTCTTCGTTGCGGATCATGCCGGAGAACTTGCGACCATCCCGTGCAACCGCGGTCGCTGCTTCGGGCGGGCCTCCAGGGGGCTTGAGAATCGCTTCACGAATCTCGCTCATCCCGTGATCGCGTGCAAACCCTGAAATGTCTTCGGCGATGAATTGTTCTCGGTTGTGACATGCGGAGCAGCCCGCCTTTCCGAAGAAAAGGTTCCGGCCCTGAACCGGGTCGCCGGGCGCGGCGGAGTCTCCCGCGGTCTTGCCTTGCAGGGAACGAATATAAGCAACGAGCGCCCCATCATTTTCATTACCCAGGTTGGTGAAGCTGGGCATGCCGGCTTCGGTGATCCCCTCGTGAATGACGTCGAGCAGTGCCTCGTCCGAGAGCGTCCTCATCGCCAATCGGCGTACGATGTCTGGCGCATGCTCGCCCCCGAGCCCGTCGAGTCCATGGCAAGTCGCACATTTCGCCTCGAAAACATTTTTTCCGCGAAGTTCCGGTTGCGAACTGGGAGTGGATGCATCGCTGTTCGAGTTCTGGCCACGGGCAGTACTGAGGGCACCCAAAAAAATCAGTGCGAATCCAATCCTTGTAACGACAGCCCTTGTAACGATTCGCCAAGTCATGTCGCGCTTCTCAGAAGCGAGAACTTGATATATCACAGAATCAGCTTGACGCAAATCAAATTATTTCGTTTCATTGGGTTTCATTTCGTTTTAAACGCTCCTGTGCAGACGGCAAAGCACCTGGTAAATGGATACTCGCGCGTGATACCGAATCCCGCGGGTTATGGAGAGGTATCATGGCATGGCGTCTCGAAGGTGAGGACAGGATGCGGCGTTTCGCGCTGGTTTTGCTTTCTTGCATGGTGAACCTGAACGTCGCTCGTGGCCAGACTGTGGGTCAGCCGAATCAGTCCGATTCCTCTTGTCGTATCGAGGCCGCCAATTACAAGGGTTGGAGCGCACAACAACTTTCCAACCGTTGGATAAAGCTGGAAGTCGTACCGCAAAATGGGGGACGACTCACGCAGGTGATTTTTGCGGGGCATCCGTTTCTGTTCGTGAATCCCGAGTACGAAGGAAAGTACTTACCCCCCGACCCATCCCGGTGGTTCAACTACGGAGGCGACAAGCTCTGGCTCCTGCCCGAGGGTAACGACGATGAACAGCATTGGGTGGGCAATTCCGATTTGATCGACGACGGACCCTACACCTTTCGAAAGGTTTCGGAAGGGCGGGCGTGCGAGATCGAATTGACCGGTCCCGCCGATCCGCAAACTGGGATTCAGATCCGGCGCACGATTCACCTGGATGCCGACTCGCCGCGAATCCACTTTCACGCGACCATGCGGAACACGACGGGGCATACCGTCGAGTGGTCCATGCAATCCGTTTCACAATACGATACCGCCGACCCGACGAATTCCTCACGAATCAATCACAATTTCTTTGCCTTCACTCCGGCGAATCCGTCGAGCAGTTATCTCAACCGTTACCACGTACGGTTCGGTCCCGCAGAAAATCCAGCTGTTTCCGTAAGGGACGATGGTCTCTTCACACTGCACTATGTCCACATGGCCGCTGAACTGTGGCTGGACTCGACGCCAGGCTGGCTGGCCGTGGTGGACGGCGAAAGCCGGTATGCCATGGTGGAGCGCTTCCGCTACGAAAAGAGCGAAACTTATCCGGGTAAGGCATCGGTTATTTTTTGGATGAACGGTCCGGAGACGCGACTGAATTCCGAGGGCGAGCCTTCGCTGACTACCGGGGGCGATGGTTCTCCTCGTTATCTCGAGGCCGAAATCAATAGCCCTCTGGTTCAGTTGCGACCCGGCGAGACCCGCGATCTCGACACCGAGTGGTTTCCAACTCGTGCTGGCAGCGAATTCCATGGTGTGGAAGATGCGGGTGTAGTGGTGCATCCTCTTCAAGCGACGCGCTTGGAGAACGGACATATCCGGCTTGCGGGTTCCTTTGGAGCATTTTTCGCAGGACACTTGGTCGCCCATCTCTACAACGAACATGGTGTTCTCGTGGGAACTTTGCCTCTGACCCAGGTCGATCCAGCGGAGCTCGTCGTGCTGGGGACAGAGGTAACACCCGCCGCCAAGGCCTCCCGGATCTCGCTTCATCTGGAAGATGCGAACGGGAT
Organism: Candidatus Sulfotelmatobacter sp.; assembly: GCA_049512555.1. Lineage (GTDB taxonomy): Bacteria > Acidobacteriota > Terriglobia > Terriglobales > Acidobacteriaceae > Sulfotelmatobacter. Next base: position 6,207 of record JBEKWZ010000009.1, read on the forward strand.
CGACCGTGGTTCTCTTCAGGAAGTTAAAGTCGAGGAAGTTCCGGTTATTGCAGTCGAATTCCACTGACATGAAATCATTTCGCAAGCAGTTCACGGTCCTCTCGATAGCAGCCCTCTTGTCGTCGGGTTCCGCTGCGGAGCAATCGGCCGAGAAACAGGGTCAGGCTCCCGTGGTTGCCGACGTGAACGTGAGCGCGGACGATCTGCTGACTCAGCCTCCCGGCGCGAATTGGACTTCTTACAATGGCGACTACACCGGGCGTCGCTATAGCGGCTTGCGCGAAATCACCCCGAACAATGTTGCGCAGCTTCGCGCGGCGTGGATCTTCCATCCTTCCAATTCCGACAGGCTGGAAGTGACGCCGGTTGTCGTAAGAGGCGTGATGTATGTCACTTCTGCCAACGATGCCTGGGCGCTGGATGCACGCACCGGCCGGGTTATCTGGCATCACGAACGGCCGGTGAGCACTGGGCTGCTCGATGATGCTGCTGCCCATCACAATCGCGGAGTCGGAGTCTGGAAGAACTTCGTCTACATGGAAACCGACGACGCCCACTTGCTTTGTCTTGACGCGCGGACTGGCCACCTGATTTGGGATGTGATGTACGCCGACAAAGCAAAACAGTACGGCGCAACCAGTGCTCCACTGGTTGTGAAAGATGAAGTGATCGTCGGGACCTCGGGCGGTGATTCCGGCGTGCGCGGTTTCGTGGCCGCCTACGACGCGGTGACCGGCAAACTGAAATGGCGTTTCTGGACGATTCCCGGGCCGGGAGAATTCGGTTCATCCAGTTGGCCGGGCGACTCCTATCTGCATGGCGGCGGCACGACCTGGATGCCCGGCACCTACGACCCGAAACTCGACACACTGTACTGGACAACCAGCAACGCTGCTCCTGATTTCGTGGGGGATTCTCGACCCGGAGATGACCTTTACACCGCCTGCGTTCTGGCGTTGAACGCCACTACCGGAGCGCTGAAGTGGTACTTTCAGTTCACTCCTCACGACCTGTACGACTACGACGCGAATGAAACTCCGGTGCTGTTGAGTGCGAAAGTGAACGGCCAAAGCCGTGATTTGCTGGTGCAAGCCAACCGTAACGGGTTTCTCTACGTTCTCGACCGGACCGACGGGAAGTTCCTGAAGGCAACGCCGTTTGTAGAGAAGCTGAACTGGGCGAAGGGAATCGACGCCTCCGGCCGCCCCATCTTGTCCGGACGAATACCGACCGCGTCAGGCACGAACATTTGTCCGAGCATCGAGGGAGCCACGAATTGGTTTTCGCCTTCTTACAATCCTGAGACTGGATTCTTCTATGTGATGGCGCTGGAGAGTTGCAATATTTTCTTCGCCCACCCGCAACAATTTACCCAAGGCGAAACGTTCTACGGTACAGGCACGAAGCAGCCCGTCGACGATCACGCGCAAAAGATTCTGCTGGCGTACTCGGTCCCCGAAGGAAAAATCGTTTGGCGCTATCCCCAGGTCGGCCGAGGGAACTCGTGGGGTGGAACGATCACAACGGCGGGTGATTTAGTTTTATTCGCGAACGACAGTGGAGCGCTGGAGGCAGTCGAAGCGCGAACCGGCCATGCTCTCTGGCAATTCAACACGGGCCAGAGCCTGCACGCGTCGCCGATGAGTTATGCCGTAGATGGGACGCAATACGTAGCGATCGCGGCGGGAAGCGACGTGATCAGCTTCTCGCTTCCGCATTAACTATGCACCGGGAGGATTCTTGCTGCTCAGAGTATTCAATGATCGAATCGTGCTGGGGCAGGCGGCCGCCGAACAGGCATCAGCGGCGATTTGCCGTGCCATTGCGCAGCGTGGGCGAGCACGGATTATTGCTGCGACGGCTGCATCGCAACTAGAGTTTCTGGACGCTTTGACGAAGACGCAGGGAATCGACTGGCCCAGTGTGGAAGTTTTCCATCTTGACGAATACATCGGCTTGCCAGTCACCCATCCGGGAAGTTTCCGCAAAATGCTGGTGGAACAACTGGTGCGGAAAACCGGGATTGTCCATTACCACCTGCTCCACGGTGATGCCGCTGATCCGTTGGAAGTCACGCGGCGCATAGGCGCACACCTCGCATCGGCGCCCATCGATATTGCGTTTCTCGGCATTGGAGAGAACGGGCACATCGCCTTCAACGATCCTCCCGCCGATTTTGAGACAGAGGAACCCTACATCATCGTGAGCCTGGATGAAGCCTGCCGCCAGCAGCAGGTGGGCGAGGCCTGGTTCGCCGACATTTCCCAAGTGCCGAAACGAGCCATCTCGATGTCGGCGCGCCAGATTCTCAAAGCCAAAGAAATACTGGCAGTGGTGCCCGGCATTCGCAAGGCCCAGGCGGTAAGAGCCTCCGTAGAAGGCATGATCAGTCCGATGGTGCCGGCATCGATTCTGCGCACACATGCTAACGCCACTATCTATCTCGACAGGGACTCGGCTTCGCTGCTGGGCGCGCCGCTGCAGAAGGCGCTGAATGATGAGTCCCGGGTTGTAGTCGGCACTTAGAAGCGTGCAGCGGAGTGAAGACAGGTGCGAAGGCCGCGCTTCAAAACAGTCCTAAGCGAGAGCCTCGCGGATTTTCTCGGAGAGCGCAGCCCACGAACAGCCCGCGGATGCCGGGGCGTCATCGGAGAACTTACATTAGGAGTGGCGCGGTGAACGGCGCTCTAATAGGGCACGAAGCCTTGCGTCTTCATCTTCAGCCGGTAGACAGATGTCGTGGCCGTGATGTAGAGCGCGCGATAGTCCTGGTCGCCCCAGATCAAGTTTGCAGGTTGTTCCGGCATGACAATCGTGCCGAGATGATTGCCTTTGGCATCCCAGACCCAAATGCCTTTTGGCCCGGTGACAAAGAGGTTTCCGTTCTTGTCGACTCTCATTCCATCGGGTACGCCATCGCCCTTCCCGCCTGGTTCCTCGCCGAAGATGCGGCCATTGGTTAGGGTTCCGTCGGCAGCGACGTCGTACGCGCGGATGTTTCTTTGCTCGCTGTCGTCGACGTAGAAGTGCCTGCCATCCGGTGAGAATGCGAGACCATTCGGCTGCGTGAGGTCACGCGTGAGTAACTTCACGTGGCCTTCAGCGTCCAACCGGTAGACGCCCTGATATGGGATTTCCTGTTTTTCTCCGGCCACCAGATCCATGGTTGGATCGGTGAAGTAAAGCGCGCCATCCGGACCAAGGATCACATCATTCGGACTGTTTAGTTTCTTGCCGTCGTAGTGATCGGCCAAGATCTTGTATTTTCCATCGGGAGTTACTTCAATGATTGCGCGCAACACGCTGGCGCAGTCGATCAGCCGATGTTGCCGATCAAATGTATTGCCGTCGGGATCGCCGAGCGCAATCACCTCTTCCTTCCTGCCATCGAGATGCAGCCGGAAAATCTTATTAATCGTCTCGTCACTCACATAGAGGAATCCCGCTGGATCCCACACCGGACCCTCCGTAAAACCGAAGCCCGTGGCAACCACGCTCAGCTTGGCATTGTGATCCACCAGATCCCAGAACTTCGGCGATTCGGCTTGTAGTTTGAAATCCCTTGGGGCGCGTTGGGCAGTCAGAAAGCCTGACGCTCCAAGGGCAAGCAACAGTGAGGTTGCGATAACGAGCATACGCCGGATCGTCATGCGATGATTCATAAGAAAATGTCTCTGCAAGCTCGTTGGGTTGCACCACATTTTCCCTGGCGAAAAAAACGCCCAGGCGAGCTACTTCTGCTTCACCGCGATGGCCGAGATTTCGATGCGAGCATTGTTGACCAGAGCCGCCGCCTGGATGGTCGCGCGCGCTGGTTTGGGATCGGGCATGAAGCTCTTGTAAATCTTGTTCATGTCAGGAAACTCATGAATGTCGGCGAGATAGACTGTGACGCTGACGACATCCTTCAGTTCGAAGCCGGCGGCCTTCAGGACTTTTTGGACGTTCTCGAGCGCGGCAGCGGTTTCAGGCCCAATTCCGCCGGCGACCAGTTTATCGGAAGCATCGGTACCTTCCTGACCGGCGACATAGAGCGTGTTTCCGGCAACGATTCCGTCACTGAAAGGAAGTCCTCTGGTGGGGGACAAATTGATCGCTTTTCGTTCCTGGGCAAAGCTCGGCTGCGCCGCAACGCCTGCTGCAAATGCGATAGCCATGACTGAAATGAATAGCCGGGCAGCTGGGGGGTGTATCGTAACTTTCATTTTCTGTTCCTTTCGTATCACTGGATTGGCAAATCGCTAGATCGCTAGATCGATAGATTGACTCTTCCGTGTGGCGAAAAACCATGGTAGAGTCCGCGCACATATATACATCCTGGAGGACGAAATGAACAAGTTTCGCCGCTTTGCGAAATCCCACGTGATTGCAGTATCTCTTGTGGGCATTGGCACTTTGTGTGCGTTCTTCTACGGAGCCCAACTTCAAGCCACACAATCTAGCGGAACTACTGCAGCACAGTCCGACAGCGTTTTAATCGCCGACTATCGCCGCGTCGAAGTGGCCTCGATCTCGGACGCGCTCGAGCAACTGACCGGCAAGCGCATGTACATGAGTCACCGCATGCTGCCCATCTTCACCACGAAGTTTGCCGGCTTTGCGCGGACGGTCCAGTTGAAGAAGGACGAAGGCAACAACGATCCCACGGCTTTGAACGGAATGTTGGCAGCCATTGATCAGGGCTCCGCCGATTCCGTTTATGTGATGGTGGTCGAAGACGGCCAGGACATCGCCGGTATGGGCGGACTGATGGGGACGGCGATGGCTGCGCGCGGGTACGCTGGCGCTGTAATCGATGGCGGAGTGCGGGACGTGGCCTACTTACGCAAAATTGGATTCCCCGTTTATGCGACCGGAATCGTTCCCTCCACTTCAGTGCATCACTACCGGTTCGCGGGAGCGCAGATTCCGGTGGTGTGCGACGGCGTACCGATCAGTGCGGGCGACATCGTCGCAGCAGACAGCGATGGAGTTGTGGTGGTGCCGAAGGCCAGGGCTCAGGAAGTGCTCGCCCTCGCGCAACAAATGGATTTCAAAGAACATTCGATGTATCCCGCGATCGAACAGATGAAATCGATCGTGGAGGCGGTCAAGAAGTTTGGCAGGCTGTAGACAAAGAAATCTGTTTTGTGCAAATCTCGAAGACCAACTTTGAAGGGAGACCTATATGAGTTTGACTTTTACCCGCAGAACGTTTGCCACGCGGTTTGCTTCCGTGCTTTCCGCTTTGGGGATTGCCTCCGCCGTGTTGCCCAACCGTGCCTCGGCTCAGACTCCCGCTGCGCAGGGTGCAGATGGAATCCGCAAGCTGAACAGCGAGGGCAAACCAGGAAGTGAGAAGGACGTCATCATGCCCGTCATTATCCACCGCGGGTTGATTTACGTTGCCGGGCAAGGCGCTCACGATTCTCGAGATTCGAAAGAATGGACGATCGAATCTCACACCACCATGGTCATGGACAAGATCAAGAAGCACGTAGAAATTGGCGGCGGAACCATGGACAGCATTCTTCAGTTGAATGTCTACCTGGTGAAGATTGAACACTGGGATGGAATGCACAAAGTGTTCTCGACCTATTTTCCGCACGGCGGCCCGGCACGCACGACCGTAGCGGTGGCTGCGCTTCCAGGAGATTCACTGGTGGAAATCAATTGCATTGCCGCAGTCGCCGGAAAGTGACTGGCCAAGGAGCTTCGTTCATGCGACTCAACTCAACATGGAACCGCCGGAATTTTCTTGGCAGCGTGAGCGCGATTGCGGGAGCGATTTTTTCTGCTTCGATTCTGGCGCCGCGCAAGCTTTTTGGCGGGACTCGCCCTGCTCGCGCCGGCGCGACGGTGACTGGCTTCGGGCAGTCCGGCAATCCCTACGAGGAACTCGGAGTTACAACCGTGATTAATTGCGAGGGGACGATGACCGTGCTGGGCGGTTCGCTTCCCCATCCCGAGCTGGAAGCGGTCATGACCATGGCGGGGCGCCACTTTGTCAGCATTCCGGAGCTGGAGGTGGCCGCGGGCAAACGTATCGCAGAAATGCTCAAGTTGCCGGATGGCTACACCGCGCTGGTCACTTCAGGCGCGGCGGCGGCGATTCAATCGGGACTGGCGGGCATTCTGACGGGCGGGAACGAGGCTTTGATCCGGCAACTGCCCGACTTGACCGGAATGAAGTCGGAAGTGATCATTCAGAAGTCTCATCGCAACCCCTTTGATCACCAACTGCGATCGACGGGCGTCAAACTCGTCGAGATCGAAACTCCTGATCAATTACGAGCGGCAATCAATGAGCGCACAGCAATGATGCATTTTTCCAACTTCGCCAATGCCGCGGGACAAATCAAGGTTGACGAGTGGGTCAAGCTGGCGAAGCAATACAACATCCCTTGCATGAACGACGCCGCCGCCGATACGCCGCCAGTTTCTCATCTCTGGGACTACACCAACATGGGCTACGACTTGGTAACGTTCAGCGGCGGGAAGGCGATTCGCGGCCCGCAGTGTGCCGGCCTGCTCATCGGTCGTAAAGACATGGTGGCGAATGCGCTGCTCAACAACAGCCCGCACGAAGACACATTGGGCCGCAGCCAGAAGGTGGGCAAGGAAGAAATCCTCGGCATGGTCAAGGCTCTCGAACTTTTTCTCGCGGAAGACCACGAAGCTCTGGCCAAAGAATGGCAGTCTCGGCTGGAAGGAATCTCGCGCGAAATCACGAAAGTTCCGGGGGTGAGCACATCGTTTTTCGTGCCCGACATCGCCAATCACGTGCCCCATATGAGCATCACTTGGGATGCGGCCCGTATTCCCTTGACGCCGCAGCAAGCTTCCAAGCTGCTGCGGAATTCGAAACCCTCCATTGTGATCGCAGGCGGTGAAGAGCGGCCGGGATTGGCTATGTGCGCGTTCATGCTGCAACCCGGCGAAGACAAAATCGTTGCCGAACAGCTTTCGCGCCTGTTGCGCGAACACGCGGCATAAGCGAGGCTGCCCCTGCGATGAACGGTGCGAGAACTAGCCCTGGAACGAGTAACGTGCGGTGGTTCCTGATTTTCTGGCTGTTTATCCTGAGCGCCGTTTCCTACCTCGACCGGGTAAACATTTCGATTGCTGGCGGTTCGATCGCCGAGTCCTATCATCTCAGCAATGTGCAACTGGGCAAAGTCTTCAGCGCCATGCTGGTCGGCTATGCACTCTTCCAAACCATCGGCGGCAGGCTAGCGGACCGCTACGGGCCGCGCCTCGTGCTGGCTGGCGGCGTCGCATGGTGGGGAATCTTCACGGCGCTGACTGCTCTGGTTCCCGGGAACATTGCCGGCGCGATCTACGTGTTCGTCGCAGTCCGATTTCTTCTCGGCGCTGGCGAAGCTGTCATCTATCCTTCGGCCAATCAATTCATCGCGCGCTGGATTCCGACCTCAGAGCGCGGAATTGCCAACGGGTGGATCTTCGCTGGTGTGGGAGCGGGCGCCGGGCTGGGCTCGCTGCTCATAACCCAGATCATGGTTCGTTACGGTTGGCGGTCGTCGTTCTGGGTTTGCTCCATCATCGGGTTCGCCGCCGGCGCGGTCTGGTTCATCTCTGCGCGCGACACACCCGCCGAGCATCCCAGCGTTTCCGTCTTAGAGTTAACCCTGATTAACTCGGGACTAACGCAACCCAGCCGCGATCCGAAAGCACTCGTTCCATGGCGTCGCGTTCTCAAGAGCAAAGAAGTGTGGGCCATCACATTAAGCTATTTCTGCTATGGCTATGTCGCGTGGATATTCTTTGCCTGGTTCTATCTTTACCTTGCCAAAGTGCGCGGCCTGGATTTGAAGGCGAGCGCCCTTTACACCATGTTGCCCTTTCTAGCCATGACCGTCGGTTGCCTTTTAGGAGGTGCGATCAACGATCGGCTCACAAAATGGCGGGGACCGCGAGCCGGACGCTGCGCTCTCGCTGCCTGCGCTATTACTGTTGCGGGCATATTCATCGCCTTGGGCTCGCAGGTTCAAAGCGCACGACTGGCCAGCGTCGTGCTTGCCGGAGGAGCTGGTGCGCTCTATCTTGCCCAAAGTTCTTTCTGGTCTGTTACTGCCGATCTTGCGGGCACATCCTCTGGATCGGTGTCGGGCTTTATGAATATGGGCAACCAGATCGGGGCGGCCATCACGGCGTCGCTCACTCCCTGGATCGCAGGCAGATTCGGCTGGACGACTTCATTTCTGGTAGCAGCTGCGTTGTGCATTCTGGGTGCCGCAAGCTGGCTGCTCGTGGATCCATCGCAGCGACTGACGGTGTCGCAGACGGATGCCTCCATGGCCCTGGACCAGAAGGAGAAACGGCTGTCTCATCAGCCCGCCAGAGGCTAAGAACTTTCTCATCGTCCAACACACCTTCGTAATGGAGCGGCGTGATCGGCCACACTTGCGAAATCTTGATCCTGTGATCCAATGACAGCAGGGATCAATCATGCTTTTCCATCGAACAGGGCTGCATGTGGCTTCCGTGATGGCCCTCAGCATCCTGGCTCAGGCCTTGCCTTACACCCTGTTTCCGAAGGCCGCGCAGTTACCCTCTCCGGATGGACGTTTCGTTGTCCGCAATGTCGACCCGGTGGCTCCTGCCTCCGAATATGTTGGGACGTTTCACTCCCTGTTTCTTCAAGACACGGCAAGCGGCCGAAACCGCAAGCTGTGCGACTATGTCGGGGTGGCCGCCCTGGCGTGGACGAAGAACAACGTTCTGATCATGACGGAATATCTCAGCAAACACACATCCCGCGTGCGGATCTTTTCTACCGACGATGGGCGCGACGGGGTCGTAATCGACCAGTCGTTGCTCACCCAGGTTGCGCCAATCGAACTGCGTCCTGAAATTCGGGAGAACGACCATGTGTTCGTGGAGGCGTCGCAAGTCGAGGGTGAAACCCTCACGATCAGAGTGTGGGGATATGGAAAACACGACCCCAATGGATTCCACTGGCGCTGTCAGTACAGCCTGCTCGCGGGGACGATCCCCTGTGCGGAATTGCCCACCGGCAGGTGAGGGACGTCATTAAAACACTCCGTCCTTGTCTGTTTTCTCTTTGAGGTGCGGAACTGCGATGCTCCGCATCTCGTCCCGTTGTTAGATGTGTCCGAGCGGAAATCATGGTTTCACGTTGACCCTTTTCGCTGCCTTGCCTACAATCCCTGTGCTGTCCACGACTTCTTCCGGAGTCAAACTCATGCGCTTGATTTCCTTAAGGACACTTGTGCTGCACTGCGTCTGGCTAACGACGACGCTAGCGCTGGCATCTGCGGCTGCGTTCGGTCAATCCGAAGGCACCGCTCATCACGACGTCGTGATCAAGAACGCCATTGTGATGACCGTGACCCACGGCAACATTACGAACGGCTCGATCTACATCAAGGATGGCAAGATCGCCGCAGTCGGCGAAACCGTGAACGCGCCCGCCACCGCCACCGTTATCGATGCCGGAGGAAAATACCTGACTCCGGGGATCGTCGATTCGCACTCGCACATCGCGCTCGACGATGACGTCAACGAAGCCACCAGCCCCATCACGCCGCACATGATGATGAAAGATGCCTTCGACTACCAGGACAAGGCGATCTACCGTGCACTCGCCGGTGGCGTGACCACGTCACTATTACTGCACGGATCGGCCAACATGATCGGCGGGCAGGCGGTCGTTATCAAGCACAAGTACGGAGCGACGCGCGATGAAATGCTCTTCCCGAATGCGCCGCGCTCGATCAAGTTTGCAAGCGGCGAGAATCCTAAGCGCGTCTACGGCAGCCGCGATCAGTTGCCCTCGACCCGCATGGGAAATTTTGCTGTCCAGCGCCAGGCCCTGGTCGAGGCCCAGGACTACATGCGCGAATGGGACAGCTACAACGACAAGGTCAAGCGCGGCGATAAAGATGCCAGCCCGCCCAAGCGCGACCTGAAGCTCGAAGCCCTCGCTGACGTGCTGCGCGGCAAGATCATGGTGCAGATTCACATTTACCGCTCCGATGAAATGCTGACCGAAATCGCGATGGCCAAAGAATTCGGCTACAAGATTCGCGCCTTCCATCATGCCCTCGAAGCCTACAAAGTCGCGGACCAGCTTGCGGAAAACAACATCGCTATAGCCACCTTCGCGGACTGGTGGGGCTACAAGCAAG
>JBEKWZ010000010.1:0-15224 GCA_049512555.1 Candidatus Sulfotelmatobacter sp.
ATCGAGGTGGCGCGCGAAGCCCGAGCCGCGCAGACGGCGCTGCAACACGGCGATTCGCGAGACGCAACAGCGCATGCTCAGCGCGCGGTCAACGCCGCTCCGCAGAATCCCGATCTCTGGTTTACGCTGGCTTACGCAGCGCGGCTCAGCGGACAGTATTCGTTATCTGTCGATGCCTATCGCCGCGGTCTCGCTCTAAAGCCATCTTCGGTGGAGGGGCTTTCTGGTCTGGCGCAAACCTACGCCCGCATGGGTCGCACCGCGGAAGCGCAGCAAACGCTGGAAGAGGCCCTAGCCGCGAATCCTAAGAGTGATGTGGACCTTCAGCTCGCGGGCGAGCTCCTGTTACCCACCGATCCCAAACGAGCAGTTGACTACCTGCAACGTTCCGAAGCCGTGAAGGCGTCGGCGCGAACCGAACTTCTGTTGGCCCGCGCCTATGATCGAACCGGAGATGGCGAGTCCGCCCACAAGATGCTGGAGCGAGCGCGCCGTTCGGCTCCGACGAATCCCGAGGTGCTCCGCGCGGTTGCGTCATACTACCGCGACACGGGCCAGTACGACCAGGCGATCCACATCCTCGAAGACCTACACGCGAAAGACGTGGGCACGCTCGCCGAACTTGGATATTCCTACGCGCTGGCCGGCAACCCACACGCGGCGGCGCGCAACTTCGGCGCGGCAGCAAGCCAGGCGCCGCGCGACATTGAGATCCAGCTCAATGCCGCGCAAGCCATGCTCAACGACGGGGAGTTCGACAAAGCCACGGCCCTCCTCAACCAGGCCGCAACGCTGAATCCCGACCACTACCGGGTGTATGCCTTGCGGGGGAGGCTCGATGCCAGCCAGCATCGGGGTGAGAATGCGATCCGCGAATACGAGGCGGCGCTGCAGCACCTGCCGGAAGGTGTGCCGGAGGGAGTTCTCTATCCCATCTCTTTGCGTGTGGATCTTGCGCAGATATACCGCGATGCCGGAGACACCACGAACGCGGAACGCGTCACCAAAGACGCGACCGACGCAATCCATACCCTCGACGTGACCGGCCCCGCTCGGCCCGAGTTCTTGCGCCTGCGAGCCGCGACCGAAGTAGCCGGAGGCGATGTCGATTCCGCAGAAACAGATTTAAAGGAAGCCCTCCATCTTGAGCCTCGCAACGGCATTTTGCTTCTGAACTACGCGAATCTTCTTTGGAAGACGGACCGAAAAGATGAAGCCCGCAAGACATACCTCCAGGCGCTGGCCATCGATTCATCGAATGGGGGCGCATTGGGCTCGCTCGGCTTCCTGTCGCGCGAGATGGGCGACACCGCGGCGGCCCGCGGCTACTTCCTGGAATTTGCCAAGAAGCATCCCGACGACTACGTGCCCTATTTGGCCCTAGGTGATTTGTACAGCGCGAACCGTCAATTTGCGGAAGCGCAGGAAAGTTACGAGCTCGCCTTCCAGAAATCGCCCAGCCATTCGCTGATTGTTTCCGGTGCAATGAATGCAGCCCTCGAAGCCCACCACCCCGCCCAAGCCAAGGAGTGGCTCGCCCGCGCGGCGGAGGGAGTGCGACAGGACCCGCAAGTCATGCGCGAGCATGAGCGCTACTTGACCATGATCGGAAACTACGCGGAGTCGGCAGATCTCGGCTACGAGGTCATCCAGAAGCTTCCGAACGATCGCGAGGCGGTCGACTATCTTGCATATGACCTTCTGTTTCTCAAGCGCCGAGAGGAAGCGATGAAGATCGTCGACCGCTTTCAACCCATTTTTCAAGAGGATCGCGACCTGCCACTGATCTCGGGGTACGTACACGCCGACCACAACGAATACGCGGCGGCCGTTCACGACTTCACGCGCGCACTCGAGATCGATTCCACGATGGCAGTCGGTTATATGAACCGCGGCTATGTGTACAACGACATGCGCCTGCCCACGAAGGCTGAGCAGGATTTTCGCAAGGCCCTGGCGCTGAATCCGCAGTACGGCGAAGCGCACCTAGGATTAGCCTACGCCCTGCTCCAGTCGCGGCGTTCCACGGCAGCCTTGAAAGAAGCTGAAGTCGCAAGCCGTTTGCTTCCCGACTCGGAGAGCCTGCATCTGGTCAAAGCGGAGGCCTACCGCCAGCGAGCCATGCTGGCTCGCGCAGAAGGTGAGTACCGGGAAGCTCTGAAGCTGAATCCGAATGATCCGACCTCCTACATTGCACTCGCCGACGTGCAGTACCGGGCACACAAATATGCAAACGCGGCGGACACTTTACACAATGCGCTGGCGGTCGTGCCGAACGATCCTGCGCTGAACCATCCCGTGCCGAACAAACCCGGGTCGAACAGTCCGATGATTTTGGCGCAGCTTGCAAGATGCTATGCACAACTCGGCCGCTCGGCCAACGCCATGCAGGCAATTGATTCCGCGGAGGGCGCCGGCGGGACGGATTACAAGGTTCTGCTCGTGACGGCGGATGCCCTGCGCATCCTGGGCCGTCGCGACCAGGCCATGACCCGGTATACGCGGGCGCTGGACAGTTCCGACGAAGATCGTCTCCAGGTCCGCCTGGCATTGGGCCGCCTGTTTGCCGAAGAAGGCAAAACATCGGACGCTCAACAACAAACGGCGCTCGGCTTTGCCGAGGCGCGCGTCGCATCCACCGACGTGACTTCTGCGGAGGACTACCTGAATGCAGCCGACATTCTGATGAGCATCCACGAATATCCTCTGGCCCAGCAGATGTATGGGCGCGCACAAGCGCTGGGCGCGGATGACACCTCGGTGGCGGTGGGTATGGCAAATGCGTCGCTGGCCCTGGGCGACACGCGTAGCGCGGAATTGCAATTGGCCAGCCTGCACGACGACCCAGAGCGCAAGAACAACTATGATTTCCTGGTCGCTCAGGGCAACGTCTACCGGCAGCGCGGCCAGGACGATCGCGCCCTTGCGACCTTCGGCCTCGCCAACCAACTGGACCCCCAGAACCCAGCGATCCGCACCGCGGAAATCGAACTGGCCGAAGAAGAAGGTCGTCCCATCACCGATCGCATGGGTATGGGCTCCGACGCACGGGTCAATCCGTTGTTTGAGGATGAAAACATTTATCAACTGGACGCTCGCTTGCTCGGCGTGCAAAGAACCGGAACTTTGTTGCCACCTCCGCGGCGCTCAATCGAGACCTTCGCCGATTCACGCTTTCAATTCCGGCCGGATTCGTTTCCTACGATTCAAGGCTTTGTCGCCGAACGTAGTGCTCAGGGTAGCTTCTCATTTCCGAGTGAGCTTCTCATTCAGGATCGCAACACGTTCGACACCATCTTCAATGTTTCCGTGGCGCCGGTGGTGCAATTGGGCAACGTAAAGCTGAACATCCTGCCCGGGCTGCAGTACACGATCCGGCGCGATACGCTTGCGCCGGCGGCCATGGATCAGAATCTGTTTCGCCAGTTTGTTTACCTGACCAGCAGCCCGATCGGCAATTGGCTCTCAGCTTCCGGAAATTTCATCCGCGAAGCGGGCCCATTCACCGAGCAGTCTCTGCACTCGCGGCAAACTTCGGGTGCGCTCGATTTTCGCCTGGGCCGTCCCTGGGGCCACACCGCGCTGCTCACTGGGTGGAACGCGCTTGATCTGCTCTTCGGGCCATCGGCAAATCAGTATTACCAGACGATTTCCTATGCCGGCCTCGAGCATCGGTTCGGTTCCCGCATCCGTGCGTCGGCGATCGCGGAGTTTCTGCGCGCGTGGCGAATCGAAGGCAATGAATACGCCATCGCGCAAACTCTTCGTCCGCGTTTTGGCTTTGACGCCGAGCTCAATTCGCGCTGGACGCTGTCCGCCTCGGGTGCATGGTCTTCCGGACGCAGCTTTCACGCCTACGACAATGTGAGCTCGAGTGTCCTGCTCTCGTACACGCACGAACGGGGCTGGGGCGGGAGCCCAGGCTCGGAGACGGCTTCGCTCGCTTATCCCGTCAGATTTTCTTTCGGTCTGGCTCAGCAAAGTTTTTACGACTTTCCCGGACACAGCCATACCCAAATCGTTCCGGAGGCACGGTTCACTTTTTGACGCATTACTTTTTGATGCATTCCTTTTGACGTGTTCCTTTCCACACCGCGCGCCTACTGCCATGAGACCAATCTCCGTATGACGACGCTTCGAGCAACGCAAGTGACCACAAGAGCGGGTGACCGCGAGGTCTTGCGGGAGCGCGTAGTGCGGGGCAGCGCCATCTTGTTGCTGAGCACTGGGCTAGTAGCCGGTACCAACCTGCTCTACAACATCCTGATCGCCCGGATGCTGGGTGCTTCGAGTTTCGGCCACGCCTCCGCTTTGTATACGCTGCTCATGCTGGTCACGGCCATCACCTTATCGTTCCAGATCATCACTTCAAAGTTCATCGCTCGCAGCTCAGAGACCGTGGTCCGGGCGCAGATCTATGCAACCATGTTGCGCCGCGCCTGGCAGGTGGGCCTGGGGATTGCCGTACTGCTCGCCGCTGGCAGCGCCTACCTTAAGTCATATTTCAACCTGCCCGCGCAGCATGACCTTGTGTTGCTGGCCATCGCGGCTGGAGTGTACATCCCGCTGGGAGTGCGTCGAGGAAAGATGCAGGGCTGTTACAACTTCCGCGGCCTCGCCCTCAATGTGGTCGTGGAAGTGACGGTTAAATTAAGCGGAGCTTTGCTCTTCCTGCATTACGGGATGGGCGTGACCGGTGTGATGACGGCAGTGTTGCTTTCAATCGTCGCCGCCTACATCGTCGCTACGCCGGAGGCTGAGTACCGGTCGACACCGGCACTGATCAAGATCGCGCCTTTTGGCGAAGGTATGCAGGCCGTGCTGTACTTCATCGGGCAGGTGATACTCAGTAACCTCGATATCTTGCTGGTGAAGCATTTCTTCCCGCCGCCGGAAGCGGGAATCTACGCAGCCATAGCTCTGGTAGGGCGCGTGGTCTTCATGTTGTCGTGGTCAGTTGTCAGTAGCATGTTTCCGGTGTCGGCCAGTCACACGCATCGCCGAGGCGGGCGCTCCGTGCTCTACACCGGATTGCTCCTTGTAGGAACGGTCACTTCAGTATTCATCGCGGCGGTGGCGCTGGCGCCGCAAGCCCTATGGACCATGCTGCTGGGAAAAGAATTCCTATTGGGTACTGCATCGTTCTCTACGCTGTTGACCGAGTATGCGGTCATGACCGGAATCTATTGCATTGCAGTCGTGGTCATGATGTATGAGATTTCGCGGCGCATCGGCACCGCGGCCTGGGTGCAGTTGGGGGCTAGCATTTTACTGACCGGAGCGATCTGGCGTTATCACGGTTCCTTGTCCCAGGTGATTCTGGTGCAACTGTTCGTGATGTGCGGATTGCTCGTGGTCGTCACCACTCCGCTCTTTCGTGAACGTGACGAGTCAGAGCCCAGTCCGGAGCTTGGTCGGGTGACCTCAGAACCTCTGCAGTGCCTGCGGCCCGTGCCGGAGGAGGAGATCGTCGCAGAATTCTTACGGGGTGAGTTTTATCACTCCGAGTTTGATCCTTATCGCCGGGACTTCAAGCATCTTGTGGAGCAGGCCGACCTCGACCATCCTCATGAAAATTTCATTCGACGCGCGTTGCTGTTCCGCCGTCGAGGGCGCCTGTGGCGCGAACTGCCTGCGGATACCGAGTGGTGGGAGATTGAGTTGACTGCGCGTGACCTGGCGCGCCTGCGGTTATTCCCGCGTAATGAGTGGAGGCGCTTTGCCGGAGGCGGATTCTCCCTGACCGAAATGATGGGCCGTATCGAAGCGGAACTGGCGGGCGGGCAGCAGAGCCGGTTCCTGACAAAACTCGGGGCGATCGGAATCGATCTTCGCAAGAGCGATGTACCGGATGCTGTCTTGCTGATCGGCATCGACGAGCATCACCCACTCACGATTATCGAAGGCAATCACCGCATGGCGGCAGCCATGCTGACGATCCCCGAATCGGCGCACCGCCGCTTCCGCTTCTATTGCGGTTTGTCTCCCCATATGAACTTGTGTTGTTGGCACAAAACCGACCTGCGCAGCCTGACGCGCTATGCTCGGCACACGATCCGTTACATGTTCCGCGATGGAGATTTCTTCATCGCGCGATCCCTGCGGGAAAAGCTCGCCGAGATTGAGACGCCCTGAAGCCTTGCGGCAAGTGCACCGGGGCCGGTACCACCAGCCTCATGGTGTCGACGACACGAGGGCGACCGTGCGAACGTTGTAGCGGTCTCCATCGAACTCAGCCTGAATACTGACGTCGGCGCCTTCTCGCAACAGACTCACGCCTGCTGAACCCAGCGAGCCGATGTCGAGTTCGCGAATGCTCTGGTCGGAATCGTTCGACAGGGCAAGCACACGGGAGCGCAGGTCCACGGAGACGATTCGCCCCTCAAAGGTAAAAGAGTTCCCGCGTTCGGCGAGAATCTCAACATTCGTCGCCGCCTTTTGTTTTGGAGAGAACTGCACCCGTACCAGCATCCCCGGAGCCAAGGCCTGCGGTGAGACGGACTGGCCCAGGTTGGAAACCATCGTGCTCGGAGTAATGTGCAGCGAAATATTTTGCGGACTCATGGGGTCGCGCAAGGTCAGCTGAGACCTGCCTGCGTCGTAGCGCACGACCTGCCCATTTAGCTCAACTGCTTCGGACGCGCCGGTTCGCACCGAGCGCGCAAACAATTTTCCTTGGTCAATGACAGTGTCGACGGACACCACGGATCCAGGGGGAATGCTGATCAAACGCGTGCCTGTATTCTCGGGAAGAAGTTGAGTCCTCGCATCGAAGGCAATCCGGATATCGCCACCCCCGAATGCGTGAAGCAACAGCTGATCGTGGATCGGATCCAGCCGCTTCAGTACGCCGCGCACCAGACCCACCTTGCCGCCGAGCTTGGGGGCTGAGGATAGGTCGTGTGCGATCGCAGCCGCTGGCTGCGCGCCGGTTTCGTTAGATGTGGCAGAAGATGCAGAGGGCGCCGCAACCTGCGCCTGCGCGCAGCCGGCTATCACGATCATCGTCCATAAGAACTTTGCCATTGTCCTTTGGATGCCAAATGGCATGATCTCGGATGGGCTGTTTGTTTCGAGTGCTGTTACAGTCCAACCGTTAGCGGGCTTCCCGACATCACACTGTCGGGGATGAAAATGAATTTGAGCAAGGCGAGAACACTGGTTGCGATTCCGGCTCTGCTCGCGATGCACTTTCTCGCCGGGACCAGCCAGGGTTTCGCGGGTGATTTGAAGGTCCCGCTTCCGCGGCGCAGCGTGTCTACGCCCACCCAGAAGCTCAACCGCGAGGGTGTTGCCGAACTTAAACACGGCCATCAAAAAAAGGCCACGCGACTCTTTTACAGGGCTTACCTGCTCGATCCGGATGATCCGTTCACCCTGAATAATCTCGGCTACGTCGCCGAATTGGAGGGCGATGCCGATCGCGCCCTGCGCTATTACGCGCTGGCGGCGCGGGACCGTACGGACGCGGTAATCGACCAGTCCAGCGAAGCGGCCCTCAAAGGCAAGCCCCTGGATGAAGCATTCCAGCGGGTGCAGAACTCTGATCAGGAAGTTAGCCGGATCAACGAGCGGGCGATCGTGCTGGGTCAACAAGGGCATGTGTTTGAAGCCAGGAACTTGCTGGAGTCCGCCCTGCCGCGCCATCCCCAAGATCCGTTCCTGCTGAACAATCTCGGCTATGCATTGGAGGCCGTCGGAGACACCGAGGGCGCACTCCGCTGTTATTCCGCGGCGGCCAGCATGCATTCGAAGCAGCGTGTCGTAGTGACTCCGCGGGTGAAGTGGCGCGGCCGGGCGATCAGCGAAGTAGCCGCGGGAAACGCCGCGGCTGTGAGCGAGCAAATCGCCCGCGGCGAAGGGCTTGAGGCAACCACCGCTCGCTTGAATTTACGTGGAGTGGCGGCCCTGAACGACAACCACCCGCTGGTTGCGCGGGAATTTTTCTTGCAGGCTTATCAACGAGATTCACAGAATGCGTTCACGCTCAACAATCTGGGCTACATCGCCGAGATGGCGGGCGATCGGGAAAGCGCCGAAACGTATTACGAAGCGGCACGCTCCGGGCGGGATGCGAACGCAAAAGTGAGCTATGCCACGCGCCGCGACGCCGAAGGACAGAAGATCGACAACTTGGCCGACGATAACCAATCCGATGTGGAAGCCACACTCAAGGCGATTCAAGAGCAGAAACGCCACGCAAAAAGACCCATCGAACTGAAGCATCGCGACACGGTCTCTGCGGGCGGTGAGCTGGATGCGACACCCGTGCCTCCGATTGCGATGCACGCGCCGGCTCTTCCAGCCTTGGCGCCTCCGGATACCGAACAGAACCGAAATGCGATCCCAAGCCCGCCCGCAGATTCCTCGCGACCGCAGCCTCACGATCCAAATCAGAATCAGAGATAGATACCGGAGATCGCGCTAGCGCGTCACAGTATGCGCCAAGTGCAGTGGTTGATTAAGCAGCGGCGGGATGCACGCACTCCTCAGCAGTTTGATCGGCAATCTGGTCTTCGTCCTGCCACTTTTGAATTTTTTCTCCAGCCGTGCGGGCCAGTTCGCTCGGCTTTTGGAGTCGCCCGGCGCGACGCAAGCCGGCCACCAACTGCAGGAGCTTGATGCGCTCTTGCTGGCGGAAAGTCCTGATGTACTCACGAACCACAAGCGGCATGCTCATGGCCACGCCTGCCGCGTAACTCCGCCAGGCCATTTCTTTCATCTCATTCGGAGAACTCAACACCGCGAGCATTTGCTCGACCAGGCTGTCCCCATCGCCTGGCTCGAAGAAGCGCATGGCGATCCCCTCATGCTCCGCGAGCTCCCGGAAGTCGTGGATGCCGGAGGCGATCACCGGAACGCCATACTGCGCCGCGAGGTGAGCTACCCCGCTCGAGCCAGCTGACGATGTGTACGGCATTACCGCCAGGCTTGCCTCACGAAACAGATCGGGAATCGACTGCTCGGGTACATAACCCAGAAAGCGAATCCGCTCGCTCGCATGGCGCAAAGCCATCGAGTCCACATAGCCCGGAGTTTTTGGATGATCGCTACCGCCGACGATCAGTCGCGCATTGGGGAATTGCGTTGCCACCCGATTGAATGCTTCGATCAACAGCTCGAGACGCTTGTACGTCCCCCACTTTCCAAACGCAAGAATGCGGTGGATCGGGTTTCCGCGCCGTGTAAAGTCTGGAGGATCGGGCCTCCCGGCAAAAATCCCATGCGACCGCACACCGACCCGGCCGCGCCGGTACTTCTCGTCCAACGTTCGACGGTAAGCGGGCAGGAGTACGGAGAGCGAATTCGCGCTTAAGAGCAGATGCGTTGCCAGCCAGCCGCCCAATCGGTACAGCCGAGGAGAGGTGACCGCGGCATCCTCCAGGTCGACCGTCTCGAATAGCTGGTGCAACGTAACGTGCGAGTACACTCCGTGCAGCCGGGCCGCAGCCGGCGTCAGCAGACCAAGCGCAGCCGAGAGCGGGCGTCCGCCGAAGCTGGCGAACCCGACATTAAACCAGGCCACGTCGGGCTTCACCCTGCGGATCGCGCGCAGCAGAGTGGCCACGTTGCCGGACTTCCCGAAACCCCAACAGCGGTTGACCGCAAAGCCGGGCAGTTCATCAGTCGGTATCGGGAGATAATCTCCCAACACCGTCAGCTCCACACCTCGCTCTTGACGGAGTTGCTCCGCCAAGTGGAAGCCATATTCATTGAGCGCATGGCGGCTCGGCGGAAACGAGGTGATGAGCGCAATCTTCACTGCTCGCTCGAACGCAACACCAGATCCCGCGAGAGCCGGCCGAGAAGATGCAAATAGTGAAAAGCGACGGTCGCGCCGGCCTTGCTTCTGCCTGCCCGGCGAAGACCGAAATGATACGGAACTTCCAGCGCTTTCTGGATGCGCCCGCGGACCAGGATTTCAAGCAAGAGCTTGAAGCCGGTGGTCTGGAAGGTTAGCCCCTCGATGCAGCGGCGATGGATCACGAAGAACCCCGACATCGGGTCCGTTACCCCAAGGTTCTTCTTGGAAATCAGAGGCGCCGCCGCGAGCGTGCTCAGCCGCGAAACGGCGGCGCGCAGAGGGTTCCAACCTTTGGTTCCTTGATTCCGGGCGTAGCGACTGGCGATGGCGATATCGGCTTGTTCGGCCGCCTTCAATAATTCCGGCAGCAACTCAGGGGGATGTTGCAGGTCAGCGTCGATCACGCCGAGCAGGTTCGCTCGGGATTGACTCCAGCCATACAACACCGCCCCTGCCAGGCCCCGTTCTCCTGCGCGTGAAAGGACGCGAATGCGCGGATCTCGTTTGGTCCAGTTCTGAACCCGTTCCACCGTTCCGTCGGTGCTGCCGTCATCGACGACCACAATCTCATATTCGTATTCAGTCCCGCTCAGTGCGTCGGTGAGCTCGCTGAGCATTCTGTCGATGTTTCCCGCTTCATCGATTGTCGGTATGACCAAGGCAAGACTATTGTCTGAAACCCCAGGTATCATTCAGGGCCTCGCTTTCGGTAATGCGTGAGGCTTGGATGGAATCTAGAGGCTTGCCGTTGGGTCGTTTCGCAAGCTACGGGAACTCAGTGGGCGAGCTACTGCGCTGGCTTCGGGGACTTCAGTCTTTTCCTCAGGCAAAGTGCCTGCTACCAGCCGCGAGCGGCTGATGTGACTGTGAATTTCACTTCTCACGTCCTCAGGCCTGCCATCAGGAATGATGATCAGCTCCGGAACCAGTTCCCGGAGAAGCAGAAAATTCTGCCGATTCTTGTGTATGAATTCCAGAGGATATTCCGGCTTCCGGGCAAAAGCTGCGGTGGGCGACGCGTCCAGGATGAACGCCAGGTCGGGAGCGGGCGCTCGCTTCAATAGAATCTTGGCATAGCTGCGAGCTGCAAATGACTGGGAATAGAGGTTCGCGATCTGGTCATAAATATACCGGTCAAAGATTACGACGTCAGACCCTTTTGCTGGTTGACTGGCCAGCAAGCGGCGCAATCGCGCAACATCCAGCAGGTACAATCCCGCCCGGGCTGCGCTCAAATACCACTTCCGTATGTGCTTATTGTTTTTGGGGGCGAATGGACGCTCGGCCGTCGGGTCCGCGTGGCCGGTTTCCTGTGATCCGTGTCCGGCTCCGGCGCGCACTTTCGACCAGACCGCAACGTCATCCCAGAAGCTGAGTCGAAGCACGCGAAGGCCCTGCTTCTGCAGGCTCAACGAGAGGCACTCGATCTGCGTGGTCTTCCCCGCCCCGTCGATTCCCGAGAAAGTAATCACGAACGGGCGAGTGGCAATGAGCTGCGCGTCGAGTGGGTCAGGAGACATTTATTGGAGAACTCCGCGGTTCATGACTACGTGGTTCATTGACGACCTGCTGATGAAGCGCTGGGCGGCCGCGATGGACTTCTCTCTGCCAACGCGACAGCCGAACCGACCGCTATTCCGGCTCCCGCCACCAATCCCAGTTTGATCAAGAGCGAGTGATGACCGCGCTGACGGGCGGGCGCCACTGCCGCCCCCGCTGGCTTGGCCACCGGAGCCCCTTTTACCTTGGCGGCCTTCGCTCCAGCGGCTCCTGAGGGAGTAGTTGCCGGCTGCTGGCTCGGGGGCGTCTGTGACTGGGGTTGCGGCGCATCCGGCAACGAATCGTCCGGTTTCTGGCTGGCGGTGCTGGTGCTGGACGAACTCGATTGGCTGGACTGGGGAGGGCTGGCCAAAAGAGACATCTCGCTCGACATCACAAACGCGCCTGCCAACATGGCAATTGAAAAATACTTCGAAGATCTGCGACCTGTTCGATTCATTTATGCACTCCCAGGTTTTTGAAATTGGCTCACACGTAGAACTTCGTCGTCGTTCTCTGCCGCAATCTGCGGATAGGCAAGCGCTTCCCGAACCGAATTGAACACCGGCACGAGCGAAGAAATGCGGGTCACTTCGAGAAGCACTCGGTTGACGCGAGAACCCGCGACGAACAGCACCTTCGTGTCCCGGCCAGCGGCCTGCGCCACGCACTCCAGCAGCAAGTCGATGTCCTCGTGACCCAACGTGCCGCAGCTCGAGAGATCCACGATCACCGGAGATCCGGAAACGCGCAGGGCGATGAGCAAATCTTTCCGCAGCCCACGGCGATCCGCAAAGCTCGATCCGCAGGGGAAAGGTAGGATGACCCAAGGAATGGTATTCATAGCTGTACCCTGAGCCACGGCTGCGACGCGGTGGAGGACGGAGCGAGGTCTCGCGTGAAAGCTTTGCCCGCTCTCAAGAGAACATCGGACTCGTAGAATGCTTGCCTGCGCGATTCGCGCCGCTGGATTCGGCTTCCCAAGCCAGCTGGGTGTAAATCGGCGACGGCTCCCCAACTCAGATCTTCCAGATATCCTCCGTCTACCAGCTGATGCCGAATCAGCAAACCGGGCGCCAGGTAGGAATACGGCAGAACCGTGGATCGCTCCACCGTAGTTCCGCAACCTACCACGCAATCGTGCTCTACCGATGCAAAGGGACCGATGGTTGCCCCCGCCTGGACGATGGTGCGCGCTCCGATATAGGTTGGACCGATCACCCGCACGGAATCCGCGAGATTCGCCCCTTCGCCCACCCACACCTGGTCGCGAATCTCGGTCCCCAGCGGCCGCATGGCGCACGCCCCAGTCAGTCCATCTCCAACCAATTCCTGCCGCTCCCGCGCTGACAAAATGCGCTTGGCATATCCCCGAAACTGATAAGGAATGTTCCCGCTGTCGGGTGGAGCGCTGGCAAATGCGTGTTTGTCACCCTTTGGGTGCAAAGCGAGGTGATCGCGCAGACAAACTCCCAACTGACCTCGGGCGTCCTCGGCTTCGGTCACCGGGTTTCGGCTCTCGCAATGAAAGCGGAGTAAATCGGCAAGATCCATCTCCGCATACGCCTTGAGCTGAATCACCAGAAGCCGCTCGACTCCCTGCCGCGCAAACTCAGCCAGCGCTGAACCATCAACGCTCTCATCGCGGGGGCTGGAGCTGAGCCACAGGCTGCGCAATCCCAGCTTGCGAATGCGCTCCATCCACGACCGTAAGACGTCATTGCCCAGGATCGGCATCCTGGGGAAATAAAACGGTCGGGCGTTTTCCGAGGCTGCTGCGGCATGAGTTTGAGCCTCATGGCTCAACCTGAGGTCTTTCGTGGCCGGAACCACCACTACTGCAGCCAACTCCACGCGCTTCCTCCCAAAGATTGCCCAGCCGGAAGATTCAAGGCATCTCCGCGGACTCCGCATCGCGACCGCTTTGGCGACTGGGATTATTGAAGTGTCGTTGAGATGTGCAAGCTAGGCCCGAAGATGTGTAAGGGAATGAAAATGCAGTATCACGGTCCGCTATCTCAGCCGAAACCCTAGGCCAAGAGGATCTTTAGGAGGGCGAATTCTCGGGACAAAGGCGCAGGGCTCATGTACCTTCGACTATTCTTCCCGTCGCAATGTCCTTGAGTGGAACAGGCGATATACGTAGACTTCAGGGTAATCCATCAGCTAAACCCTGTAGGCACTGTTTCACACTACCTGACAACCGGGCACTCTTATGAGAAAACTTGCCGTTCTGCTCGTATTGAGTTCGGGAACCTTCGCCTTCGCCGGCGTCTCGATTTCCGCGCCGGCCAACGGAGTCACTGTGAGTTCGCCGGTGCAGTATGTGGCATCGGCAAGTTCCTCTTGCTCAAAAGGCATTTCCGCCATGGGAGTCTATACCGGGCCCGGCCAGCTCGTGTACACATCGCAAGGCGCCAAGCTCAATACCCTGATTAACCTGAACCCTGGCGTATATAACACGGTCGTGGAGGAGTGGGATAACTGCGGCGGCGCTTCGGTGACTCCGGTCAAGATCACGGTGGGAAGTGGTAGCCAGGTAAGCGTGAGCGCCCCGAAGCCTAACAGCACAGTGAGTTCGACAGTGCAGTATGTGGCGTCGGCGAGTTCCTCTTGTTCAAAAGGCGTCTCCGCTATGGGAATCTACACGGCGCCGGGCAAGCTCGCCTACACATCGCAAGGCGCCCAGCTCAATACCACGCTCACCCTGAACGCTGGCGTTTACGATACGGTAGTGGAGGCGTGGGATAACTGCGGCGGTGCCTCGGTGGCTCCGGTCACGATCACGGTCGGAGGCACCTCCACTTCGGGCGTCTTTACCAATCTTCAAGAACAGACGGGATGGAACGGATATGCCCTGCTGCCACCTCTCTACAATATTTGTACTTCCTGCACGCCCTCAGGCCCGCAGGCCACCTGGTCGATGACCCAGAATATTTCGTCGCCATCGCTCAGCGGAAAGTCGTCGCTCATGGACATAGGCGGAGAGACCGTCTACTCCGATATTCTCTGGAACAACCACCTGATCGGCAATTTCTCCTCGCAGGGTATGCCCGACAACAACCAAACCATCGTCCCCAGCCTCCACAACTTCACCTACGATGTCTATTTTTACGTGGAAGAGCCCAGCGTCTCGCAGGCACTGGAGTTCGATATCAATCAGTTTGTCGGTGGCTACTCCTACATTTGGGGTCATGAATGCCGGATCGCCGGGGGCAACGAGTGGGACATCTGGGACAACCCCAGCCAGACCTGGCACCCGACTGGCATCGCCTGCAAGCCTTTGGCAAATGCCTGGAACCACCTCGTCCTCCAGGTCCAACGCACCTCAGACAATCACATCTTGTTCCAATCGATCACGCTCAACGGAGTGACTTCGACTCTGAACTACTACGAAGATCCCACGACGACGACATGGTATGGCGTGACCATCAACTACCAGCAAGACGGAAACTACCAGCAGACGCCCTACTCGGTCTGGCTCGATAAGGTGAACTTCACCTATTGGTAGGAGCATCAGCGCCCACTGTCCTTGCGCGGCCCCTTTTCATCGAATGGGCCGCGTTTTTCTTGGAAGCGCCCTTCTTCTTCCTAGCCTCGTTCGGCCACTCCAGCCTGGCACTTCAAGATCCAACCAACTCTCTGTCTCTGAAATTCATCTAGTTCCTAGAATCCAAAGGAGCCAACTGCGTGCTGTTCAGAAGCGAAGGGGCGGAGATAAGCGTGGGTAGATGCGGCAGGGGCGTTGCCGGAATCGTGGCGTTCCTATTCGGCCTGCTGACCCTTACCACCGTGAGTTCGGCGCAGACCTCAAGCCCTCCCTCTGCGCCCCCGCCTTCGACCAGTACGCAGGCATCCGATACGGCCGCCCAGGATGACG
>JBEKWZ010000011.1:0-15084 GCA_049512555.1 Candidatus Sulfotelmatobacter sp.
CATGAACAACCTGACCATCGGCGGCATGCATCTATCCGGGAAAGATTCCAGCATCAACGAGCCCTTCGCCTACTACGAAACCATCGCCGGCGGCATGGGCGCGCGCCCCGGCAAGCCCGGCGTTTCCGGCGTGCACACCCACATGACAAATTCGCTCAACACTCCGGCCGAAGCTCTCGAGTACGCCTATCCCCTGCGCGTGCGAAAGTATTCTCTGCGTCCGGGCAGCGGCGGCCGCGGAAAATTTCCCGGCGGCGACGGCATCGTGCGCGAAATCGAGGTCCTCACCGACTGCGAAGTAACCTTGTTAGCCGAACGCCGCTCCCGCGGACCCTGGGGACTCTCAGGCGGATCAGACGGCGCTCCCGGCAAAACCTTCATCACTCGCCACGACGGCTCCATCGATCCCATGCCGGCCAAGTTCAGCACTCGCCTCCGCAAAGGCGAACGCATTACGATTGAAACTCCCGGCGGCGGAGGCTGGGGCCGCCCCTGACCATCCGCAGGAGGCATTATTTATGGCACTCGATCCCGCAGCCCACTATCTCGACGAAGCCCGCCGCCAGATGCGCGGCCACAAGCGCATGGGCGAAGGAGCGATGGCACAACTTCGCGACGAAGATTTCTTTGTCACTCTCGATCCAGAGTCGAACTCCGTCGCCATCCTGGTCAAGCATCTGGCCGGCAACATGCGCTCTCGCTTCACCGATTTCCTCACCAGCGACGGCGAGAAGCCCAACCGCTCTCGCGATCGCGAATTCGAAGTGACCACAGCGACCACGCGCGCCGACGTCATGCGCTGGTGGGAAGAAGGCTGGGCCTGCGTCGTGGGCGCGATCGACGCGCTCAAGCCGGAAGACGTAATGCGCACGGTCACGATCCGCAACGAGCCGCACACGGTTCTGCAAGCCATAAACCGCCAGATCGCGCACTACGCCCAGCATATCGGCCAGATTGTTTTTCTAGCCAAGCACCTGCGCTCGACCGACTGGAAGACGTTGAGCATCCCGCGGGGCAAGTCAGAAGAATTCAAAACAGTCGCCCCAAAGTCTGACCGAGGCCTGCTCCGCGAGAAGTAAAATTTTGCAAGCAGGTCGATCGCAGCACGGAATGGGCCGCCGATATTTTGCAAGCTCCATACAGCACCGCGGAAGAGCCGCCCTTTGAGCCCGCCCCGAGGCCGTCGAAGGGGCCTCATCAAGAGTGGAAGAGCGGCCCTTCAAGGCCGCGTCAGGAAATGAATTGGTGACCGGCTTCAGCCGCGGTGGTCGCAGTCCGTCGCGGCGCCACGCCGAGTGGCGTCGAGATTCCTCCGGGAAGGGCCCGGCTTGAGCCGTGCCGCCATCGACCAAAAAGATGCGGGCCTTAGCCCCTGAGGGACTCTACCCTCGCGGCCCAAAATACCGAAAATGCCCCGTAATCTTCCAACTAAAAACCACGTCCTCCATCTTCGGCCCTGCGCCGATGTTGTGCACCATCATGAAGCGCCCGCTCCCCGCTTTTTGATCGATCACGATGCCGATGTGCGGCACATTCCCGCCCAAATCCCAGGTGACGAGATCGCCGGGCGCATAATCTTCTGCGCGATTGGTGATGGGAAGAGATTCTCCTTTGCGCTGGAAAAATATCATCAGGTTCGGAACCCGACGGTGGTCGATATTCGAGTCGGGATGCGCCAGCAGCCAGCGCCGCTTGTTTGGATACGCTGCGAAATTCTGCACCATATCCTCGTGAACTTCTTTTTGCAGGTCGACGCCCACCGCCCGGTACGAGCGAATAATCTCGTCGGTGCAAACTCCAGTATCGGCAGGAACGTCCCCGCCGGGGTACGGGATGCGAACATATTCCGAAACATAGCGCACCGAATGATGAGTCCGCTCGATGGCGGCAGCAACCAGCCGCCGCGTAAACTCCTGCCGCGAAACCGGCGGCGCAGTTTGAGCGGCCGCTAGACAGCACAATGCACAAACGAGAACCAGCATGATCCGTTTTGATGTCGAGAGACCACCTCGCATGGCCCGATTGTAACCTCCGCTGCAGAGGCGGAGAATAGAAGCGGCCGCTCCGGATGACTGACCGCCCGGTGCTAAAATCATACGTTTTGTGTTCAAGGCATTTTTTAGTTTCATATCAGTCTGATAGGTGGCAATCATGGCAACAACAATGATGGCGGTAGTCAAGCCGGAAGCGGCGCCGGGCGCGGAGATTCGCGAGGTCAAGATTCCCACCTTCGGCCGCACCGACGTGCTGGTGAAGGTAAAAGTCGCGTCCATCTGCGGCACCGACCTGCACATTTACAACTGGGACCGCTGGGCCCAGAACCGCATTCATCCTCCGCTCATTCCCGGCCACGAGTTCTGCGGCGAAGTTGCCGCTTTCGGCAACGAAGTCACCAGCGTCAAAGAAGGCGATTTCGTTTCCGCCGAAATGCACGTCGCCTGCGGAAAGTGCCTGCAGTGCCGCACTGGCGAAGCCCACATCTGCCAGAAAGTGAAAATCATTGGCGTCGACGCCGACGGCGCCTTCGCCGAATACGTGGTCATCCCCGAGTCAAACATCTGGAAGCTCGATCCCGCCATCCCCCAGGAATACGCGTCAATTCTCGATCCGCTGGGCAATGCCGTGCACACCGTCCTGGCCGGGGAGATCGCCGCCAAAAGCGTCGCCGTCACCGGCTGCGGCCCCATCGGTCTGTTCTCCATCGCCGTCGCCAAAGCCGTGGGCGCAACCTCAGTCTTCGCCATTGAAGTCAACGAACACCGCGCCCGCATCGCGCGCGAAATGAAAGCCGACTACGTCCTCAATCCCGCCAAAGAAAATGTGCACGACATCGTCATGGAAAAAACCAGCGGCCTCGGCGTCGACGTCGTCCTCGAAATGGCCGGCCATCCCGATTCCATTCGCACCGCCTTCGACATCGTCCGCCGCGGCGGAAGAATTTCCCTCCTCGGCCTGACCTCAAAGCCCATCTCCGTCAACTTTTCCGAGGACATCATTTTCAAAGGCATCACCGTGCAAGGCATCAACGGCCGCCGCATGTACCAGACCTGGTATCAAATGACCGCGCTGCTCAAGAGCGGCAAACTCAACCTGCATCCAGTCATCACCGACCGCATCCCCATGAAAGATTTTTCGAAAGCCATGGAGCGCCTGAAAACCGGCGAAGCCAGCAAAATCCTGGTCTACCCGAATGGCGTGCAATAGTGTGGCCAGGCAAGTGTGGCGCGGGCACTCCTGCCCGCGGCTCTTTGGCCCGAGATGAACCCCGATCCTGCTATCAGTTTTGTCATCCTGAGCGAAGCGAAGGACCTATGCAGTTGTAGATGCTGCGAGCAAGTTGCACAGATCCTTCGCGCAAACAACGCGCTCAGGATGACAATGCAGAGTATTAGACTAGTTTGAGAATCCGTCTTAATCCGCGCAAATCCGTGGCAAAGAAGTTCGTGAGGCACCCATGACCACCGCAACCCGCACCAACCCGCTCTCCTACCTCACCGACCAGCTCAACGAACTCAAGGCCAAAGGCACGCACTTCAAGCTCCGCGTGCTCGACGACGAGCAGGCCCACGTCTGCACCTTCGATGGCAAGAAAGTCATCAACCTGGCCTCAAATAATTATCTCGGCCTGACCACGCATCCCAGGCTGCGCGAGGCCGCGCTGGAAGCCACCCGCAAATTCGGCGTTGGCTCGGGCGCCGTCCGCACCATCGCCGGCACCATGAAAATCCACATGGAGCTCGAAGAAAAGATCGCGCGCTTCAAGAACGTCGAAGCCTGCGTCGTTTTCCAGTCCGGCTTCGCCGCCAACGCCGGAACGGTCTCGGCCGTCCTCGGCAAAGATGATTTCATCATCTCCGACGCCCTGAACCACGCCTCCATCATCGACGGAGCGCGCCTCTCGAAGGCAAAGATCCTCGTCTTCCGCCACAAAGACATCGCCCACGCCGAAGAGCAATTAGCCAGCATTAAAGCCGAACCCGGCAAGAAGCTCCTGATCACCGACGGCGTCTTCTCCATGGACGGCGACATCGGCCCGCTGCCCGCCCTCTGCGACCTCGCCGAAAAGTATGGAGCCATCATGATGGTCGACGACGCCCACGCGTCCGGCGTCCTCGGCCGCAACGGCCGCGGCAGCATCGATCATTTCAAGATGCACGGACGCGTCGATATCCAGGTCGGCACGCTCTCCAAAGCCATCGGCGCCCTCGGCGGTTACGTCTGCGGCTCCCGCGAGCTAATCGACTTCCTCTACCACCGCGCTCGCCCGTTTCTATTTTCAACCTCGCATCCGCCCTCAGTAGCAGCCACCTGCATCGCGGCCTTCGAGGTTCTGGAGAACGAACCCGAGCGCATGGAAAAACTCTGGGAGAACACACGCTTCTGGAAAAAAGAGCTCGGCCTGCTCGGCTTCGACATCGGCGGCCGCTCCACTCCGGCCAGCGAAACTCCCATCACGCCCATCATTATCGGCGACGGCAAACTCACCATGGACTTCTCCCGCGAGCTCTTCAAAGAAGGCGTCCTCGGCACCGGTATCGCCTTTCCGACGGTTCCCGAAGGCAAAGCCCGCATCCGCACCATCATGACCGCGACCCACACAAAAGAGGAGTTGGATCAGGCGTTAGGGGTTCTGAAGACCGTCGGCAAACGAATGGGCATCCTGGCCAGTTAGCGCGCGCACGCGAACATTTTCGTTACTTGGCGTCGAAAAGCGGCCTAGCCACTTCTTCCGCCGACGCAGTGTCCAGATGCTCGGCCTTCCAGCGCATCGCGGCCGTGATGCGGGTGCGTCCGCTTGGATGATCGTAGAAAACAAACTCCTCAACCGGGCCGGGATCGAGCTTGCGATATTCTCCCAGCAGCATATCTACATTGGCCTCGCCGTCGGGCTGCCGGGCCGCATTCAAGCCGTACATGTCCGCCTCAAATTCCATAGTGCGCGTGATGGTGTTGGTCACCGGCGTCATCAGAAATAAATACCCGGAGAACACGATCATCGCCAGCGGCAGCACCGCGACATCGGTGATCTCTCGAACTCCCCACTGCTCGCTCCAGCGCGCCAGCGCAAAAGCCACACCCCAATTCAGAAAAGCGAATCCGATGACCACCACGACTCCGATCATCACCAGCCCCTTGTATTCATGATTCAGCACGTAGTGCCCCATCTCGTGTCCCATGGTGGTTTCGATTTCCGGCAGAGTGCAGCGCTTCAACAGATTGTCGTTCAGCGAAATTCGCAGCGTGTTGGCCAGGCCGCTAACATTGGCGCTCACGCGATTCGATTGCCGCGACGCGTCAAATTCGTAGACGTCGGTGGCGGGAATCCCGTTGGCCCGCGCCATACTGAGAATCGGATCTCGCACGCGCGGGTCTTCAAGCTTCTTGTACTGGTTAAATAACGGGGCAAGGTACACCGGAGCGATCAGACTCACGAAAGCGAAGAACACAATCATCAGAGTTGCGCCCCACACCCACCAGTTCTTTCCCAGAAGCCGCACCAGCCCGAACAGCGGAATCATCAGAATCGCGCCCAGCACCACGCCCGCCGCCAGCCCCACCAGTTGATCGCGCATCCAGGCACCGAACGTCTGATTCAGCAATTCGTACTTGTGCTCGCGAAAATATCCTTCGTACACGCTGAGTGGACACGTAATCACCGAGGTCACGATGATGAACTGAATCCAATAGAGCCCCGTCTGCAGCGGCCGGAATCGCGTGATGCGCTCCGCCAGCGTGCGCATGCCCGCCGACCAGCCGAAATGCAGCAGCAGCCACATCACCAGTACGGTCGACAAAAAGTCCCACAAAATCAGCCAATAGCCGCCCTCAAAATACGCATTCGAACGAGCCCGCCGCGCCGGCGGCATCTTGGCCAAATATCCTTCGACCGCCGCGTTCACATCGAAGGCCTGCGCTGTCGCCGGAGTGTTAGCGGATGGAGGAACAGGCGCAACCGCCGGACCGCTTGTTTGCCCGGACGCAAAAACCGTCATCAACAGCATGATTGCAAGAACGAATTGGCCTGCACGAACCATCATTCCCTCCCATGGCTTCCTGAAGATGATTTCCCGGCGAGTTCCGCCTCAGAGGATAAGGCTACGTTTTAGTCAGCGCGGTGAACGATCTTCCCGCCCACAATCGTCACCACCACTTTCCCCATGAACTGCCAGCCGTCAAATGGAGAGTTGTGCGAAAGCGAGCGCGACTTGGCTGCCTCGAACGTCCAGCGCTTCTTCGGATCGAATATGGTCACGTCGGCATGGCTGCCCCGCACCAGCGACCCGCGCCCGGGCAAGTCGAAAACTCGAGATGGACCCGCAGTGAACAGTTCAACGATGCGCGTCAGCGGAATTTTGTGATCGCGATGCAGTTTCGTAATCGCGAGCGCCAGCGCGGTTTCCAGGCCAGTGATTCCGAAAGATGCACGCTCAAATTCAACCTGCTTCTCGTGAGCCGCATGCGGAGCGTGATCTGTGGCGATGGCATCGACGGTCCCATCGCCGAGCGCAACGACGATCGCCTCGCGGTCTACGGCCGAGCGCAGCGGCGGATTCATCTTGCAGTTGGTGTCGTATTCGCCAACGTTCTCGTCAACCAGCGTGAAGTGGTGCGGAGTAACTTCACAAGTCACGCGCGCCTTGGCCCGCTTGCCCCGCCGCACCGCCTTGAGGGCGTCGGAAGTAGAAAGATGCGCCACATGCAATCGCGATTCGCGAATCTGCTGCGCCAGCGTGACGTCTCGGTCCACAATCGCGGCTTCGGCCAAAGCCGGCATGGCGCGCAATCCGAGTCGAAAGCTCGTAGGCCCCGCGTGCATCGAGCAGTTCTCGGTGAGCCGCGTATCTTCCGCATGCTGCACCACCGGAAAATTCAGTTCCGCGCCCAGCCGCAGCGCCATGCGCATCACGTCGTCGTCGAGAATAGGTTTGCCGTCGTCGGTCACAGCCACAGCCCCGGCTCGCTGCAACGCGCTGAAGTCGGTCAGGGTTCCACCCTTGCTTCCGCGCGTGGCCGCCGCAATCGGAAATACATTCACCACCGCCGCGCGCTCAGGACTCCGCAGCCAGCTCACCCACTCCGCCGTATCGACCACCGGCGCGGTGTTAGGCATGGTACACACCGATGTGAACCCTCCAGCAGCCGCGGCCGCAGTCCCGCTGGCAATCGTCTCCTTGTATCCCTGCCCCGGCTCGCGCAAATGAACATGCAGATCGATGAAGCCCGGCGCAACGATAAGCCCGCGCGCATCAATTTTTTCGTCAGCCCCGCCGCGGATTTTATTCGGCAGCGCGATTTCCGCCACGCGCCCATCGCGCAGCAGCACGTCCATCGGCGCGTTGACCCTCGCCGCCGGATCGACGAGCTGCCCGCCCTTGATCAGCAGACTCGCGTTCTCCGGCCGCGTCATCGAGCGCCCCTCACAAAACACTTGCCATCCCGAGCGCGCTCTTTGCGCGAAGGATCTATGTAGGTGCGCGGGCCATCAAACAATTGCACAGGTCCTTCGCTTCGCTCAGGATGACAAAACATATTGCTCATTTCGCCTTCCCTAGCGCCCGCGCCAGAATCGCCATCCGCGTCGGCACGCCATTGTGCACTTCATCCACAATCACCGACTGCGGCCCGTCGGCCACTTCCGCCGTCAGTTCGAGCCCGCGGATGATCGGCCCCGGGTGCATCACGATCGCATCGCGTTTGGCCAGCTTCAGTCGCGCCGCGGTCATCTGGTAGCGCGCAATATAATCCTGTAATCGGATTTTCTGCCCCGCCAGCCGCTCTTTCTGCACGCGCAGCAGCATGATCACGTCAGTCCCGCGCAGCGCTTCTTCAATGTGCCGCGTGATGCGCAGACCGGGCGCCAGCGTCGCAGCCACGTCGGGCACAAACTCCGGCGGACCGCACAACGTGAGCTTCACTCCAAACTTGGTCAGCAGATGGCACGCGCTGCGGGCGACGCGACTGTGAAAAATGTCACCAATGATCGTCGCCTGCAGCCCCTTGAACGATTTCTTGTGTTTCAGAATTGTGAAGGCGTCGAGCAACGCCTGCGACGGATGCTCATGCATCCCGTCCCCGGCATTGATGACCGGGATGTCGAGATGCGTTGCCATCAAATGCGGCGCGCCCGCCGACGGATGCCGCATCACGATGCAATCCGCGCCCACCGCGCGCAGCGTGTATCCGGTATCGAGCACCGACTCGCCTTTTTCAATGCTCGATCCCGAGGATTGCACCAACGTAGTCATCGCTCCTAACGATTTGGCCGCGAACTCGAACGATGACCGGGTACGAGTGGAAGCTTCGTAAAACAAAAGCACGACGCGCTTGCCGCGCAGCAACGGACGCGCTTTCTGCGGATTCATACGCCGGGCCAGCTTGAGCAGACCCAGAATGTCCTTCGCGTCGAGGTGTTCGATCCCAAGCAGCGAACCGCGTGCCGGCTTATTCATCGCAGGAAGTTGTGGAACGGTGCATCATACGCGGTCGCCGCAGCCCCTGCAAGGGAGTTCATAATGCCCAGTTGGAAGCGTATCGCGCCGGGCGGGGAGGGCTCAGGATCGGTCGCGGCGCCCCAGGACCGCGCTGCCCAGCACGCCTCCCAGGGTTCCAAGAAGCACTATTGCTAGCGCTGAAACAATCACCAGAAAAACCGTCATGAACATCACGCCGTCGGGGGAACGCATCCACTCAAAGTTGGGCTGAAGCTGAGGGTCAGGATAGCGCGCCGCCGTCTGGCGCACCATATCCAGAACGAACTTGCGAATCTCATTCCCCTCGTGCAGAACCACTACCCTCATCGCTCCCAGCACGCCGGTGATGAGGGAGCAGAGGAAGCCACATAGCGCACCGAGGCGGGCGCCTGCTCCGGCACCCACCATCACTCCCGGATTGTTGCGGCGATAGAAAGCGACTGCAAGAAATCCCGCCCCAAGCACGGCAATCAGCGGAACCATGAGCCCGAGCACCATCAGTATCGACGCGGCCAGCGCCGCCACGGCGCAGGGCTTGACAGACCGCGACCATTGCATCGGAAGGGCGATCATCGGGAGTGTTTGCGACGCTGGCAGAGCAGCCGAGTCCTGCGCATTGGCGACGGCGAAGGCCGGCGCGGCTTCGGCCATCACCACTCGAATCTGCGGCGCCGCGCAATGCGGACAGAAGGGCACGCCCTCTTCCACGGTTTGTCCGCACTTGTAGCAAAGCTGTTCCATCAGAACTGAAAGAAAGTCGACGGGCTTGTCTTTAATACTTGTCTTTTAATAAAGGTGTCTTGGACAAGTATCGCACGTGGACCGCGGAGGCAAGCAGGTCGGCACTCAATCTGGGGGGCGTCATCCCGAAGTCCCGCGGTTTCTCCAGCGGGGCGAGAGCCTGCCCTGAGCCAAGTCGAAGGGGATCTCACGTCGGAGATTCTCCGGAGGCGTTCGCTCGCCTGCCGGCATGGTCCCTGCCTCTAAGAGAGGCCAGGATGACGCGCCCCCGGGAGCTGCACTAACGAGACGCTCTAGATTTCCCCGCGCTTGCCACGGGTGCGCACGTAGACCAGAGTAAACGTCGCTCCCTTGCCCGCGTCACGCGGCTCGATGGCGACAACGTGCTGGTCATCCTCGGTGCCGGCTTTCAGTTCGGTGACCGGGCCGGAATTATCGTCGCACTTCAATTCGCTGCTTTTCTTCCCGTCATTCTGGTTGTCATTCTTGTTGTCATCGGAACCCATGTCCTCGTGCATCTCGACATTGCCGCCATGCTTGTGCGAATGGCATTCCAGAACCTTGCCGTACTTCTTCAGCTTGTCGCGATAGAAATCGACGATCTTCGCCGCAGCGTCATCCGACTCGTAATTGGCGACCACCAGCTTCATCCCGAAGGCATCGGTCAACAGGCTCAGATTCGCCTGGTCCTTGTTGTGGTCGTCACCCGACTTCAGCCGCGCCCCAGGATACAGCGGCAGCCCGGCCTTCTTCGCGTCGGCATCGCTGCCCACATGCAGGTCGCCGACGGAGCTGCGAATGTCGAGACTCTTGTCCTTTGTGGAATCCTGCGCGAACCCAGGCAGCGCCAGCGCCGCCGACAATACGAAAGTGAGGTTCAGATGACGAAACATGACGATTCTCCTTAACGCGTGTCGAGCCCTTGCCAAGACGTAACCACCCGCGTCGCCGCAGGCAGGTGCTAGATTTCCGTGTCCTTGCCGTGAGTCCTTACGTACACCAGCGAAAAGCTCGATCCTTTTCCTTCCGGCTCGACCGCAACAATATGCTGGTTCTCTCTGGCGCCCACCCGGAGCTCGGTGTTATTCCCGCT
Source organism: Candidatus Sulfotelmatobacter sp. (assembly GCA_049512555.1). Lineage (GTDB taxonomy): Bacteria > Acidobacteriota > Terriglobia > Terriglobales > Acidobacteriaceae > Sulfotelmatobacter. The sequence goes on from JBEKWZ010000011.1 coordinate 10,306, forward strand.
GCTACCCACGCAGCCTCGGACCCGCGTAGTCCTCCCGGAATCATCGTCGTAGTCCATATTCACGTCGAGATGGCCCGTAGTACGACACTCGAGCACCTTCTCGCCATATTTCTTCAGCTGCTCTTTGTAGAACGCGACCAGTTTCGCCGGCGAATCGTCGGACTCATATTCGAGCGCCACCACTTTCACCCCGTAGCCGAAGCCAGAAATATTCACGTTGGCATTCTTGTCGCCGCCACCATCTTTCTGCTTCAGCCGCGCTCCGGGATAGATGGGCAGCCCCGTATCGGCCGCGCTCGCGTCTTTGCTGACGTGAATGCCGCCCACCGGTGTGCTGATGTCGACCTGCTTATCTTCCCCGTTCTGCTCTTTCTTCACATTCACGCTGCAAGCCGGCAGCAACACTGTGGCCAGCATCGCGAACCCCAACGCGAGCGCGCCGGCAACTTTCAAACTAGTTCTGCGCATGCGAAGCCCCTCCACCAGCAACCTGCGCCGGCCGTTCCAAGCCCATCCCGCGCTGGGCCACGTTTGGAATTGTGACCGGCAAATGGCCCCGAATCGGAATCTCTCCGAACAACGCTTTGATCGCAGCCACTTCCGATACCGACGCGTTCGAAAACGTACACATGTAATTCTCGATCTTCAGAAAATCGCTCGCCAGATATGGATTCCCCATAGCAACCACTGCTGTTTTCGCCGCGGCATGATCGAGCACCTGCTGCAGCAGCGCGCCGGTTGCATCAGCCATTGCCATCGAATTGCCCACTTTGCCTGCGGTCGGAATCACATACACCGCCGCCACCACGGTCTGAGCCTCGTCCACTGCCTTCAGAACTTCGTCGCTCATTCCGGCGGCGATGCGAGGATCCACATAAATCACGTGCGCGTCCGGGATGCGCGCGCGAAACTCCCGCCCAAATGCGCGCCCGGACTCGGTCCGCACGTCATCCGAGAAAATCACGGCCACCACCTGGTTATGTGTCTCCTCCCTGCTCATATACGGCAACCCTGTCTTGGCGGTTCCCTTTGATTTCAGGGGAAGCACCTTCCCGCTGTCGCGCACCAGCGTGATGGCTGAGTCCGCCACCTGCTGCCCAAATGTTATGTTTTCCGGCTTTCCCACTGAAGTCGCGAGCGTGCTCAAATCGACCGTACGCGTTACATTCAGCCCGAGACGTCCCTTTATTTTCAGGATCTTAAGCACAGAGTGGTCCAGTCGCTGCTGCGAAATCTCACCCGATCGGACAGCCTTCACCATGGCCAGATACGACGCGCCCAGGTCCGCCGGGATCAGCAGCAAATCATTCCCGGCCTTGTACGCCTCCACCGCGGCTCGCCCGATGTCATTGGCAAAAAGATGCGTCAGCCCCGCCATGTCGAGCGCGTCGGTCACGATCAGACCTTTGAATCCCATCTGCTTTTCGAGCAAATCGGAAACCACTGCCGTCGAAATGGTAGCCACATGATTCGGGTCAGCATCGAGTGCCGGCACCGTGACGTGCGCCACCATCACCGAGTCCACCCCCGCGGCAATCGCCTGCCGAAACGGCGGCAGCTCAATCGAATCCAGATGCGCCCGGTCACCGTTCACGCTGGCCACGCCCAAGTGCGAATCCGTCGCCGTGTCGCCGTGGCCGGGAAAATGTTTCACGGTCGTGAGCATTCCCCCCTCGCGCGCCCCTTTTATGTAAGCCGTCACCAGATCGCCCACCTGCTTGGGATCTTCGCCGAACGAGCGCGTGTTGATGATCGGGTTGGCGGGATTCGAATTCACATCCGCGTCCGGAAAAAAATTCCAGTGCACCCCGACCGCGCGCGATTCCTGCGCCGTAATGCGGCCAAAATTCTCGGCGTCTTCAACGCTGCCGTCAGCGCCGAAGGCCATGGCATGCGGAAAGTTCGTCGTGCCCATTAGCCGGGTCGCGACCCCACGCTCAAAATCAGCCGCAACCAGCAGCGGCAACTTCGATTCGTGCTGCAGCCGGTTCAGCAATTCGGCCGCCTCGTAAGGCTCGGTCCGCAACAGAAACGGCCCATCCACGTGCACCGACATGGCAAATCCGCCCACATGATATTTCTGCATCGACTCCAGCCATTGCAGGTACTCCGGGCTCTCCACATTGAGAAAACTGGCGCGGCACCAGATCATGAACACCTGCCCGACTTTCTCTTCCACTGACAACCGGCGCAGCGTCCTCTCCGCCCACTTGTCCCCGCGCGCCGCACTGACCGGCGCAGGACGCGAAGATTTATCTTTGGCAAATGTCGGCACAGCCAGGCTCACGGCAAGAAGAAATACAAGGAATATTCGCGGCATAGCAGGAACGATAGCAGAAGAAAGGCCTTGGGTCTTGGGTGTTCAGTCAGGACTTCGAGGGTCCGAACCACTTCGGATTAAAGGCCGCGTTTGAGTCGACCCCGATCCGCGCTCATCCGCGTGAATCCGTGGCAAAAGAAGTTTCAACCCGTGCGATGGCTGCAAGCTGAATCTCCGCCTCATCGCCAAATCCCCGCAGCCAGCAGACCTCCGGCTCCCGCCGGAACCAGGTCATCTGCCGCTTGGCATAGTTACGATGCGCCTGCTGCGCGGCAACCACGGCCTGCTCGCGAGTGAGTTCGCCGCGGAGAAATTGCGCCGCCTGCCTGTATCCCAGAGAAGCCAGCGGCCGCGCCTCCGCACCATATTTCCGAAGCAGACGCGCAGTCTCTTCCACCAGCCCGGCGTCAAACATCTGCTGCGCCCGCCGGTTGATGCGCTCGTAAAGCGCCGCGCGCTCCGGATCGAGTCCCACCCGCACAGTGCGAAAGCCCTGCAGCGGGTCCCGTCCCTGCCGCCAGAGTTCCGACATTTTTTGTCGCGCGCCGTTCTTGGAAGACGCCAGACATACCTCAATCGCCCGAATCATTTTAGGAAGATCGTTGGCATGAACCTTCTCCGCCGCCGCCCCGTCGACCCACTGCAAAATCCGATGGAGATGCCCCGACCCGCGCCTGGCAGCAATCTCGCGCAGCCGCTCGCGCAATTCTTCCGAGCGCTGCGGCCCGGGGAAAAGTCCCTCAAGCAGCGCCCGCAGATAAAGTCCTGTGCCACCAACCACGATCGGCAAGTGTCGACGCCCGCTGATCTCCGCCAGCACCGGCCGCGCCCGCCGCACATATTCGCCGGCCGTGATGTACTCGGCAGGGTCGACACAATCGAAGAAATGATGCCGTACGCGCCCGCGTTCCTCGGCCGTCGGCTTGGCCGTGCCAATATCAAACTCCCGATACATCGCGACCGAATCGCAGTTGACGATCTCGCCCGCAAACTTCTCCGCCAGCGCCAGCGATAACGCCGTCTTTCCGCTAGCCGTAGGCCCGAGGACGACCACCAGCAAAGGCTGCGCCGCTGCGATCTCAGAATTTGGGTCGGATTGGTCTGGGCCTGAATTCAAAGCTCAGTGCAGGCTCCAGTGGATGTCGTGCCAGTAACGAAGCAGCGTGAGCACCAGCAGCAAAAATGCAATCAACAGCAGTCCAGTGGTTTCCGACGCATAGACCGCGTGCCGGCGATGCTTGGGATCGTCTTGGGAATTGGTTCCGGCCACGCGCATATTGTACGCTGGCAGCGCCGAGTCTGAGGTCCGAAGTCCAAGATCCGAGGTCTGATGCTAAACTACGGCGTCGTGCCGCAAAATCGCAGTCGAATAGCCCGCTTCGGAGTCTTCGAACTCGATCTCAGCGCAGGCGAACTGCGCAAGAGCGGAGTCAAGCTGCGCCTGCAAGGCCAGCCCTTCCAGGTGCTCGCCCTGCTGCTCGAGCGCGCGGGAGAAGTCGTCACCCGCGAAGAGTTGCAGCAGAAACTCTGGCCCTCCGACACCTTCGTCGACTTCGACCACAGCCTCAACACCGCCGTCAACAAGGTCCGCGAAGCCCTCGGAGATTCCGCCTCCAGCCCCCGCTATGTTGAAACCCTGGCCCGCCGCGGTTACCGCTTCATCGCGGAAGTTCATGGACAAGTCCATCCAGATTTTCGTGAGGAAGTTCACGCCGCTGCTCACGAAGAGATTCACGCCGCTATTCCTGGGGACGCCGCAGCCGAAGTCTCGCCCACACCCGCGAGCAACATAATCCTTCATCACGAAACCTCTGCACTCTCGCCCGCCCCGCCAGATCCCCCAATCTCGCTGCATCCCGAACTCGAAGTCCCCATCCCCCGCCGCGCTCTCACGCGCAGCCTCTTCGCCCTGACTCAGATCATGTACCTGTGCTTCTATCTGTCGGCCCTGTTTCTCCTGCGCTACGTGCAAGAAATCGGCGACTCCATCCGCCACCCCTGGGGCGAAGTTCTCGTCGGAGCCGTCCTGATCACCGCCGGCGTCGGCATCCCCCTGCGCCTGTACCTGCTCTCGGCCGTAAGCTTCGACTACCAGCGCCTCGGCGAAAAGTTCCGCCAGATATTCCCATTCGTCCTCGCCCTCGACCAACTCTGGGCGGTCGCCCCATTCCTCCTGATCGACCAGATCGGCGTGGGCGCGGCCTTCGCCGTCAGCGCCGCCCTCCTATACCTTCCGTTTTCCGAGCGCACCCTCATTAGAATGGCGTATCTGGGCCAAAGGCCGCGTTAGACGATAAATTTCATGGAACCAACCTCACCGTTCGCCCGTACCACCGTCTAAGAGGACAGGCGGAAGTCTGCCTGCTCGGAGGATCTTATGAAATTTGCTGCGAAGAAGATGAAGCGTCTGCCGTTCGCCGCGCTGGCTCTCACCCTCGTTGCCGTTCTTTCCGCCGCAT
>JBEKWZ010000012.1:0-14688 GCA_049512555.1 Candidatus Sulfotelmatobacter sp.
CTGCTCGATCGGGTGCTGCGCCAGGAGTGGGGCTTTCGCGGCTATGTGACGTCGGACGGAGGCGGCCTGCAGATGCTGGTTGAAACTCACCACGTCGCCGCCGATTACGCCGAGGCCGCGCGCAAGGCACTGGGCGCCGGCGTGGACTACGACTTGTCCGACGGCTCGGTCTACGCCACCTTGCTCGATCAGGTGCGCGACGGAAGAATCCCCGAGGCTGAACTGGATCAGGCCGTGCAACGCGTGCTGGAAGCCAAGTTCCGTCTGGGTCTGTTCGAGAATCCGTACGTCGACCCGGACTATGCCCAGAAAATTACGAATAGCTCTGAGCATCAGCAACTGGCATTGAAAGTGGCGCAGAAGGCGATCGTGCTGCTCAAGAATGACAAGAACCTTCTGCCGCTCGACCTGAAAAAGGTGAAAACCATCGCGGTCATCGGCCCGAATGCCGCCGACGTTCACCTGGGCGGCTACAGCCGCGACCCCGGCCCCGGAAATCAGATCAGCGTTCTTGACGGCATTCGCAAGCGCGCCGGAGATAGCGTGAAGGTGCTCTACGCCGAAGGCTGCAAGATTACAACCGGCAAGCAAGGATGGTCGGCGTGGTACGAAAATAAAGTCACGCAGCCTGATCCTAAGTCGGAGGTTGAAAGCATTCGCGCGGCGGCTGCCGTTGCTCGCCAGTCCGATGTGGCCATCGTCGTGGTGGGTGAGAATGAAAGCACCAATCGCGAAGCGTGGTCTGAGGGGCATCTGGGGGACCGCGACTCGCTCGATCTGCTCGGTTCGCAGGACGCTCTGATTCAGGCCATCGTCGAAACCGGCAAGCCGGTAGTTGTGCTACTGATCAATGGACGTCCGTTGTCGATTAACTATGTGAAGGAGCACGTTCCCGCGATTCTGGAAGGGTGGTATTTGGGAGAGCAAGGCGGAACGGCTGCGGCCAACGTGCTGTTCGGCGACGTGAATCCGGGTGGGAAACTGCCAATCAGTTTTCCCCGGTCGGTGGGACAGCTTCCTGACTTCTACGATCACAAGCCTTCGCGCAATCGCAGCTACTTATTTGACGGACGCGAGCCGATTTTTCCGTTCGGCTACGGCCTTAGCTATACGCAATTCCGTTTCGAGAACGTGCACGTCGAACCGAAAACAATTCGTCCGGGCGGGAGCGCCAAGGTTTCCGTCGACATAACGAACGCTGGCAATCGCGCCGGAGACGAAGTGGCGCAGCTTTATATTCATCAGCGAGTCGCGTCCATCACTCGTCCGGTGCTGCAGTTGCGCGGCTTCAAACGCATCAGCCTCGAGCCCGGCCAGAAAATGACGGTCGACTTCACTCTGACTCCGGAAGACCTGTCACTAATCGACGTTAATATGAATCGTGTAGTCGAGCCGGGAATGTTCGACTTGATGGTTGGGCCGAGCTCCGGAGAAACCAGCAGCGTTGTGCTTGAAGTGATTAACCCATAGCTATAGCATGTGGAGATTCCGATTACTCATGCGATTATTCATGAAAGTTAGACAATCATCGCGGTTCTTCGTTTCATCTCTGGCCATCGTTTTCGTTTGTCTGTTCTGCGCCACATCTGCCCCTGCTCAGTGGGCGGCGATGAATCCCGTGCGCAAGGTCCAGCAGGAATCGGATGGTGTTGTCTTCACCCTGGGAACTGGAACGTTGAAAGTACAGGTGTGCTCGGACTCCGTGATCCGCGTGCTCTATTCACCTACGGCCACGTTCCCGAAACGCGAAGACTTGATCGTCATCAAAGATAGTTGGCCCGCCGCGCGGTGGTCAATGCAGTCCACGGATGATGCCGTCACGCTCTCCACCTCGCTGCTTAAAGTCACTGTGACGCGCAAGGACTCGGCCATCACTTACGCCGAATTGAACGGCGGGTCGCTGGTGCAGGAAGCTTCGCGCAAGTTGACGCCTGAAACAGTGAATGGCGAGGACACGTACCGCGCCGAATCACAGGTCAGTATCTACGGGTCGCACGAGGCCCTCTATGGACTAGGCCAGCATCAAGCCGGTGTGTGGAACTATCGCGGTGACTCGGTCGATATTTCCCAGGAGAACAGCAACATCTCCGTGCCCCTGATGCTATCGAGCAAGGGTTACGGCATTTTCTGGAACAACACTTCGCGCAGCCGTTTCAATAACCGTTTCGCGAATATTCTTTACATCAGTTCCGAAGTCGCGGACGTCATTGATTACTACTTCCTTTACGGGCCGGAGTTCGACAAAATCGTTGCCAGCTACCGCGACCTGACGGGACAGGCTCCGATGTTCGGCAAGTGGGCGTATGGGTTCTGGCAATGCAAGAATCGCTACAAATCGCAGAATGAAATTCTGGGAGTGGCCCGCAAGTATCGCGACCTGCACATACCGGTCGACAACATCGTGCAGGATTGGTTTTGGTGGAATCGCAAAGGCGAGTTTGTCTTCAACAAAAATTATCCCGACCCGAAAGCGATGGTGGATCAACTGCACAACGAAAACTTCCACCTGATGATTTCGATCTGGCCGTTTTTCGAGCCCGGCTCTGCGAACTACGATTACATGCAAAGCAAGGGCTGGTTCGTCGACAAGTTCAAGTACGCGAAGCCGCCCTACCATACCGACGCAATGGCCGTGTACGACGCGACCAGCCCCGAAGCGCGCAAGTATTACTGGGACCAGGTAAACAAAGGATTGTTCAGCATTGGGCTCGACGCCTGGTGGATGGATACAACCGAACCGGAAACCGAAGGCCAGGAAGATAACATTTTACTGAATCACAAACTCGCAGCGGGCAGCGGAAATAGATACGTCAACGCTTTTCCTTTGCTGGACACACAGGCCGTTTATCAGGGACAACGCAGCGCGTCCGACAAGAAGCGGGTGTTCATTCTCTCCCGCTCGGCGTTCGCCGGATCGCAACGCAATGGGGTTACGGCGTGGTCGGGCGACATCAACTCGGATTGGCTCAGTTTCCGCCGGCAGGTTCCGGCGGGATTGAATTTCGCGCTTTCGGGCATTCCTTATTGGACCACCGACATTGGCGGATTTGTCTTTGGAAGCCCCGCGGATCCGGCGTTCCGCGAGCTGTTTATACGTTGGTTTCAGTATGGAACATTCAATCCGATTCTGCGCGTTCACGGCACGCGCAATCCCGATGAGAATGAATTGTGGTCCTACGGGCCCGACGCGCAGACTATTCTCGTGAACTTCGATCGCCTGCGCTATCGCATGCTTCCTTACATTTATTCGCTGGCGTGGAAGACGACGAGCGAAGCCTATACGCCGATGCGGCCGCTGGCCATGGACTTCCGCACTGATCCTCGCGCGCAGAACATTGGCGACCAATTCATGTTCGGCCCGGCGTTCCTGGTGAACCCAGTCACCGATCCTGGGGCCACGACGCGGCCGGTCTATCTTCCGGCCGCCAGATGGTACGACTTCTGGACGGGATCAGCAATCGATGGTGGAAGGACGATCAACGCTATCACGCCGCTGGAGCGTCTGCCGTTATACGTCCGCGCGGGGTCAATTCTTCCTCTTGGTCCGGATGAGGAGTGGTCCACGGAGAAAACCGCCGACCCGATCGAGCTTCGCATTTACCACGGCGCGAACGGCGACTTCACGCTCTACGAAGATGAGAACGACAACTACGATTACGAAAAAGGGGTTTACGCGACGATCCCCCTGCACTGGGATGACGCGGCGCATACATTGACCATCGGCGAACGCAAAGGACAGTTTCCCGGGATGCTGGAGAGCCGGACTTTCCGCGTCGTGTTCGTAGGCGAGAACCACGGAGTGGGAGTGAATGCGGCGGATGAGGCTGACAAAGTTGTGCAATACTCCGGCAAACAGATCACCGTCACTCCGTAACCTGGGAAGGAACGAAGCGACTACTTCCCCGGACCCTGTGCTTGCTGTTTTGCAGTGATGCCGTCTACAATCTGCCTCTCCTTCGCGCCGTCCTCGGGGCGATGCAGGCGGTAATACAGTGTTGCCAGCTCGACGTGCGGCTCCAACCAATCAGGATCGTCTTTGACCAGCGATTCCAATTCCTTGGCCGCAGTTTCATAGTCTCCTGACTTGCTTTTAAACATGGCGGCCTCGTAGCGGGCCATCGAGTCGGCAGGCTTGAGCTGCAACGCTCGATCCAGATAGCCCTTGGCCTCATCCAGTTCACGACGCTTGTAGAGAATAGCTCCAAGATATAGGTTGGCATCAAAGTCGTCGGGATTGGTTTTGAGGGCTTCGCGAAACGCCGGCTCTGCATCTTTCGCATCGCCGGTTTTGTCTCTGGCGGTCCCGACCAGCGTATAGATCTTCGGAAGCCGTGGGTTCAAGCGCAGCGCTTCCTCGAGATCCTGGCGCGCCTGATCGTAGTCGTTCAGGTCCATAAGCGTTGATCCGGCAAGCAGGAAGGCAGAGGCGTCGGAACCGGCCTTGGCGACTTTCTCGATGCGAGCAACCCCCTCGCGCCGCCTGCCCTTGGTCTGGATCAGCGCCGTGCCCAGCACATATTCAAAATCCATGTTCTGTGCATATTTGTTCTCGAGAGGTTCCAGCAGACTGAGTGCGGCGTCCGATTTTCCCGTCCGCAGATCGCTATCGCCCAAAAGAATCACGACCTGCAAACGATTCGGCTGCGCGTCATGCAGAATCTCGAACTGCTGGCGCGCGTTTTCAAAGTCGCCTTTTTTGTAGTAGGCAAGCGCAAGGTCGAACAGGACGCCATTCTTGTCCTTGAGTGATGTCAGCGCGGAACGATACAACGCAATCCCCTCGTCGAACTGCTTGACATGCACAAGACTGGCGCCGAGGTTCACCTTGGCCTGAACGTCGTCAGGGCGCAACTCAAGCACTTTGCGGTAGTCTCGGATAGCCGCCGGAAAATCGTTGCGTTGCTGTTCGTCAATGGCCTGCTTGAAAAGTTGATCTGGATTTGCTTCCTGAGCCGCGGCCGCGATTAAGGCCGGAAACAGTGCACAGAATAATAGTGCCGCCCGCATGTCAAATAGGATAGCGCAGGAGGCGCGCTCCCGGCGCGGCAAAATCGGTCGAACTCCGCATCCGGCGCCGCCGTACAATAGTTAGTAGGTAAGGATGTCAGGGCAGGTGCGCTGTGAAAACTCTTTTCCCGCTTGCGGTCTCATTTTGTTCGATTTTGGTTCTTGTCGGCTTCGAAGTTCAGCAGGCCGGAGCGCAGGGCCGCATCCCTCCGGTGACGGCGGCGCCGCCCAACACTGTCACTCGGCCAGACTCAATACAAGACAGCGGATTTTACGGTTACTGGGCGAACATGTCGGCTCAAGGTCGTGCCGGAGGAGTGCTGCTGGGCAAGCTCGCCTTGGAGGGAGAACCCCTCCCGTGGCAACCGATGCTGGTTTCTGTGGACTGCAAGGGCACCGTGGTGAATATGACCCAAGCCGATCTGCGGGGCCAGTTCGTGATTAGATTCGTGGACACGCATGGCGTGGAGCGCATACCCGCCGACGACCAGCGGCAGATGGAGACCAAATATGAGGGCTGCCAGGTACATGCCTCTCTGGCCGGATTCCGCTCCAGCGCCGTCACTATCACGGTGCGAAATCTACGCGATGAGCCGGACCTGGGGACGATCACGCTTTTCCCGGAAGCACGCAGCAGCGGTACCGAACTCAGCAGCACGACCAAAACGGCGCCTGCGAATGCCATGAAGGCATTTGAGAAGGCGAGGGCAGAATGGCTCGATCAAGATGCCGGCAGCGCGCTCGGCAGCTTGAAGAAGGCAGTTGCGATTTATCCTGAGTTTGCTGAGGCGTGGTTTCAACTGGGCAAGCTTCAGGAAGCTTCCGATCCGCAGGGCGCCCGAGACTCTTTTTCCAAGGCTTTGGCCGCCGATCCGAAATTCGTTTTACCTTACGAGCAGCTTGCGTCGATGGCGGCTCAGCAGGAAAACTGGCGGGAGGCCGAGAACAACACGAACCAAGCGCTGCAACTTGACCCGGCCGGCACGCCGCAGCTCTGGTATGACGATGCCTGGGCCAAGTTCCAACTGGGCAAGATCAACGAGGCCAGTGTCAGCGCTGAGAAATCGCTGGCGATCGATCCGCGCCACACGGTCCTGGGCACGGAGCAACTGTTGGCTGTAATCCTGGCGCGAAAGGCAGACTATGCCGGAGCAATCCAGCACCTGAGGAACTGCCTGACTTACTTCCCCGCCGGACGCGACGCGGATCTGGTGAAGCAGCAGATCGCCCAGCTGCAGCGGAAAACGAAAGCTTCGAAGTAAGGGCTAGGCTCAGGGTTTTGGTTCGGTCACCTTCAACACCTGGTCGGCGGGAACATCCTGCAGAGTTTGAACGATTCCCGAGGGCCAGTGGATTTCGACGGCTTCGGCACGATTGTCAGACCCCAGGCCGAAATGGACCGGGCCGTAGCTCGATGACGCGTAGCCCACGCTGCTAGTCATATGGTTATACTGCGCGCCGCTTTTGGTCACGACTTTGATGCGCGCGCCCATGCCATCGCGATTGCTCTTGGTTCCTCGTAGAGCGATATCGAGCCAGTGTCCTGACTTCTCGCTGCGGTTCATCCAGATTTCGGCATCCTGGCCAAGCGCAGTAACAACCACATCGATGCGGCCGTCGCCGTCCAGGTCGCCGAAGGCACACCCACGATGGCGAGCCGGTGGGACGGACGCGAAGCCCGCTTCATCGGTCAGCCGAGCCCATTTTCCACTGGCGCCAAGGTTCCGGAAAACGGCATTCGGTTGATCGATGTCCTGTCCGTTCAGCTTCAGCGACTCGACGTGGCCACCGCTCACAAACAGATCCTTCCATCCATCGTTATCGAAGTCATACAGCGCGGCGCCAAACCCGGACATTCTAAGGCTACCGTCACGCATGCCACTCTCGCTCGTGACTTCTCGGAAACTGCCCTTGCCCGTGTTCTGGAACAGCGGGAAAGTCTGGTTTACCAAGGCAACAAATGCAATGTCGGGATATCCGTCGTTATTGAAATCGCGAAAATCCAAGCCCATGCCTGAAATGAAGCTGCCATCTTCGGTGAGAGCGACGCCGGCATCGAAGGCAACCTCCTCGAACTTGTTGCCCAGGTTATGGAAGAGCGAATTGTAGAGAGCGTCGTTGGTGACGAATAAGTCCTGCCGGCCGTCCAGATCGTAATCGGCCATGCCCACACCCATCCCTTTGCCGACGTGGCTGCGCAGGCCCCACTCTTTCGATACCTCTCGAAAAGTGCCGTCGCCATTGTTCAGAAACAACTGGTTGGGCTGGCCTTTGTAAAACTTCGGACTGCAGTAGTCGGCAAGGCCCTGAATCGCGCACAGTGGCTTGTCGGTGTACGTCCACTGCATGTAATTGACGACAAACAGATCGAGCAGGCCGTCATTGTTGACATCGACCCAAACGGCGGTGATTGCCCAATAAGGTCCAAACTCGGCATCGGGACGGTTCAAGCTCCCATCCAGGCCCGATTTCACGGTCACGTCAGTGAACGTGCCGTCTCCGTTGTTGTGGTAGAGCGTGCTGTGATGGAGGCCGGCGACGAACAGATCAGGATGCCCGTCGTTGTCGTAGTCGGCGACAGCAACCCCCATGTCGTAGCCGGAGCCGGCCAAGCCCGCTGCGTCGGTTACGTCGGTGAACACGCCATTGCCGTCGTTGCGAAACAGGCGGTCGCGATACTTGGGAGAGTCTTTTTTGAGCGTGGCGATGTTGGCGCCGTTGGTAAAGAAAATATCCGGACGGCCGTCGCCGTTGTAATCGAAAACGGCAACTCCGCCGGGCATGGTTTCAGGAGGATTCTTCGCCGGCGTCTGGTCGTTCTCCAGACGAAAAGGAATCTTGCTGAGTTCGAAGCGGATGGGGCTGGAGGTGGAGGCGCCTTGGAGCAGAACAACCGCGGCCAGGCTCAACACCGCAGCCGCACAGAGTCGTCGAGCCAGCCCGTGAAGAAGCATTCGCGTTCAGAAAAATAAGGGGTGGCTTGCGCCACCCCTTTTGATGATTCTATCTCACAAGTTCGCCTAGAAGTAGTACTTCACGGCGAAGTTGACGATACGAGCGCCCGTCTTGAACGCCGGCGTGCCGGTCGTGGTGGCGTTCGTGTTATACGGCGAAATGCCGGTCACACGAGCCTGGCACACCCCGTGCACCACCTGGAGATTGCCCAAGGCAGCGCACTCGTTGCCAGCGCTTCCGGTAGCCGAGGCCAGGATGGGTACGGTGTACACATCCTGGAAGTTGAGCGACTCGTCGGAGGTATTCGCCAATCCAAACTGGCGCAACGGGTGGTTCAACCAATTAACCGCTGATATGCGGAACTGCAGCTTCTGCCGTTCGGTGATCTGGAAATTTTTGAAGAGCGCCAAGTCCCAATCAAAGTAGTTCGGACCCCTCATGTAGGGCCATTGCAACTGACCCTGTTGGCCGTAAGCGGGCATACCGAAGCAATTCGGGTTGAAGAATTGACTCTTGGTATGGCTTCTGGGGTTGCAAATCAACGTGGGCAGAAGGTCGTTATAGGCGTTTGAGCCAAACCATGAGGATGTGCTGGGTTGGGTCGACCTCAGACCATTGGGCAAGGGGAAGGTGAGATCCGGAAGATCCGGCGCCTGATTGGTGGGATAGGTCACTCCTGGGTAGCTGGCATTCAGGTTCGTAAGATTGGGCTGCAGCGCCGCACCGCTTTGGAACGTCGTGTAGCCCGAGAACTGCCATCCATTGACTGCTCCCCCAAGAACCGCGTTGTTATGAACGAACTTGGGCATGTTCCACACATAGGAGAGGTTCACAATGTGGGTATGGTCGTAAGCCAGCGGACCATAGTTGTTGTGGATGCTGAAGGGGTCACCTCCAACACCATTGCCCGGTCCGTTGTCGGTCTCGCCGTCCTGGATGCCCAGAACCTTGCTGAAGGTGTAATTCGCCAGGAAGGTGATCGGGCCGGACTGTTTCTGCCACGTCGCCTGCAGCGAATTATAGTTCGCATAGCTGCCGTGAAACACCACGTCAACGTTCTGGTAGTTATTCAGCGGACGGTAATCGTTGGCGTTAAAAGTGGGCGTGTAGTTCAGGGTATACGGGGCGCAGTGGGTGTACTGGCCATTGAAAGCCCCCGTGCAGGTTGGCGCGTTCGGGGACATGTTAAAGCCCTGGATCGGGTCGGGAAGGAAGAACCGGCCAGGGAGAATGTTATTCAGGTTACCCAGATTGGTGCCACTTCCGTCGATAAATTCGTTTTGGCTCTTGTTAGCCACGTACGAGATTTCAAAGACTGACCGCCATGGAAGCGCCTCTGAGATCGTGACGTTCCAGTTCATGGTCAACGGAGTCTTATTGTCTCCCATCAGATCAGCTGAGACGGCTGCTCCATTCTGGGCCGTGCCGAAGCTGGAAGGAGGGGTAAAGGCCGAGTTGGGGGTGTCGATTTGAGCGAACCCGGTGGTGGTACCCGGCGTTGTAAATGTGACCGAACCCTGAGGTCCGCCGGTCGCCTCGGATCCCTGGTTTTGTGAAATCTGGTAGTGGAATACAGCGAAGCCGGCGCGCAGCACCGTCTTGCCGTTTCCGAAGATGTCATAGGCCAAGCCTACGCGCGGCTCGTAGTAGAACAGAGGAGAGACAAAACCGGACAGCGGTATCTTGTTGTCGATGGCATGAAACAGCAAACCAGTGTTAGGGCACGTTGACGCTCCAGAAGCATCTGTGGGGCAGGGCTTGCCATTGGCGCCATTGACATAGCTGGACGGATCCCAGACCTGATTTCCCTGCGGGCTACCATACCACTGGCCAACGTGATCGAAGCGCAGTCCGTAATTCAGGGTCAGTTGGCGGTTCGCCTTGAAGGAATCCTGGGCATAGAGCGACCATTGATGGAACTTCAGGTCGTTCACGGGGATCGAGGTCATCTGCGCATAACTCGTTGTGCGCCCGAGCGCGAAGTCGGCAATCACGTTCCCTGAGCTGTTCGGACCCCAGCCTCCGCCAGTGAACGTTCCATTGTCGCAGGGCCCAAGGCCATCTGGAGAGCCATAGCCGCAGCTCGACTGAATGTTCTCACTCGTATCCCAGTAGAAGCCGCCTTTCAGGGTGTGATTACCGATCACCTTCGTGAAGTTGTCGTAGATCGAAGGGTCTCGCTTGATAGCGCCATAACCGTTGGGTTGAAAGCCTCCATCAAACGAGAATTCTGCGATGTCCGGGAAAGCTCCACCCCATGGCCCCTCGAAATTCGGAATCTGGTTCGTGGTTTTGCCAAATAGTCCCTGAACCGTGATCCCAAACGTGGACCGACTAGCCGCCGAAGGATTGGAGAGGGTGGCGGGGTTGATGTAACGCGCAAAAGTGAACACGAATTCGTTCGTGGTCGTCGGATCGAAGACGTGGGTCAGGTTCGACATGATCTCGTTCGAGGTGGTGGCCGCAACCACGTTCGACGGATAGGGCAAGGTAAACGCCGGAGTCCACCAGACACTGATCGGATGTTGATCGTTTTCGATCTGCCGAGTGTAGGAAACGGTTAACTTGGTGTTGTCGCTGATGGAATAATCCACCTTGCCGGTAGCTTCCCAGCGGTTCTGCGGAACACTGCTGATGTACTGGTAGTTACTCCAGCCGTTGGCCCCGGACGGAGTAATGCTTGGCTGCGGCAACCAGTTGAAAATGCCAACGATGTTCGAGTCGAACTGGCTCGGATCCAGGAATGTCGACGTACACGTCGGACAAGCCGAGGACGCCCCCGGCAGGTTGTAAACCGTAGAGTAGGCCGAGCCGTAAGCGCCATCCACACCGTTATAAAGCGCCGAGCCGACTCCATTGGTGAGGCCGGGCTGACCGTCGATCGTGGCCTCGCTGAAGTCGCCCGCTCTCTGCTCCGTCGTCGGCACGTTGAAGTTCAGTGGACTCGCCGCCGGATGCTGGTCCATGTATTCGTAACCGGCCCAGAAGAAGAGTTTCTTGCGGTCCTTGTTGAAGTCAAGCCCAGGAATTATGATTGGGCCGCCAACGTTTCCTCCACCGTAGTAATAGTGCTCGGCAGAATTTGGTATGCCTTGGCTGTGGGCGAAGGCGTCATCCGAGTTCAGCGCGCTGTTGCGGGCGTACAGGTAGCCCTCGCCGTGGAACTGATTGCCGCCGCTCTTGCTGAAGGCCTGGAAAATCACAGGTCCCTTGGCATACTCGGCGCTGTACGACGACATCAGCACCTTAACTTCAGAAACCATGTCCTGGTTGATGTTGGCGATCTGGGTGCCGGCGTTGCCGGGGTCGACCAGATTGGCGCCGTCCAGCATGTATGCCATGGCGCCGTAGGGCTGCGTGCCATTGGAAGAATAAGCGCCCACCGGGCCGGTGTTGGTGCCTACGACTTTGTCGTTAAACCCAGAGCCTTGACCCAAGCCGTTGGTCAGCGCCATTCCGGGCATGACCTTCAGTAATTCGCCGGCGTCGCGGCCAACGATCGGCACATCTTCAATCAGTTCCTGATTGATGGTCGTGCTGACTTCGGAGTTGTCGGGGATGACAACATCGGCGCCCGCCTTGATTTCAACGGTCTCGGTCACCTTGCCAACCTCAAGCCGAACGTTGGGCAGGGTCTTGCTGTCGCCTTGATTGAAGACGATGCCAGTCTGGTCCCACGTCTTGAAACCCGGAGCCTCGATCGACACAGAGTACGTTCCAGGCTGAACGGCCGTAATCGTGAAGTAGCCGGATCCGTTCGAGACGGTGGTACGCACGTCGCCGGATGCGTCATTCTTCATGGTGATTTTTGCATTCGGCACAACCGCGCCAGCAGAATCTTGGACGGTTGCACTCAAGGTGCCCGTCAGCTGCTGTCCAAAACTGGTCGACGCCAGCAGGATGAGAACCAGCAGCAACGCTGCCGCGCTCGTAGTCTTTTTTAACGTCCCGAGCTCAAGAATGGAATTCATCGCCCCTCCCCGAATTTGCTTTGAAACTGCGCTCACAACCCTCGTGCCTGACCCATCTCCCCGGAGACTTCATGGCACTTTCAGACGAACCGTAAGCGATTACGTAGTGGATTCATACTATTCCGAAGAACGTCGCAACTTACCGCCTATGGTTAGGCACTGTCAAGAGAAAAAACGATTTTTTAAGGAAAGCGTGCATCTTTTGACAATTGGGGGTAAACTGGCGATCTTGATTGGGCCAGAATCGTCGGGAAAGCCCGCTAATTGGGGATAGTCGGCGGGTACTGGTGAGGTGTTTGTATGCCGGCACGTACCGTTTTTGTAGCTGCCTTGGCCGCCCTGATTGCTCCTTCCGCCTTACTGATTTGCCAAAACAGCACCCCTCCTGCCGTTGAAAAGGAACGCGCTACGATTCGTACCACCACGCGCGAAGTGCTTCTGGACCTGGTGGTGCGCGACAAGCATCACCACCCCGTCACCGACTTGCGACCCGACGAGGTGGAAATCTACGAGGATGGGGTTCGTCAGAATCAGCGCGTGTTTCGCAACGTTCTGGGCAGCGAACAACTGGAGACCGAGCGCACCGCCGCAGGAACGCGGACTTCGACGGCGCCCGCAAGGAGCGGCGAGACCCCGCGCACCGAGACCCCGCGCCCATTGAATTCCATGCGTCAGGTGAATTTCGTTTCAGTTGTGCTAGCACAGATCGCTCCCCTAAACCTGGAGTTCGCGCGCCGCGCGGTGCAGGAATTTCTCAAGAGCGATAACCTCCCGAACACTTATGTAACCATCTACCGGCTGGATCGCAGCCTCGCAGTAATGCAGCCCTATACCACCGACAAAGACACTTTGGCCAAGGCGGTCGACGCAGCCACGAAGGGGTTAAGGGGAAACTCTGAATCGACGACGTCGGCGTTGGTGGCAGACAGCGTAGTTGCCAGCATGCAGGCTTATGCTGAAAATATCCTCGCGTCGCCAGGCACCAGCCAGGCGACGGCACAAGCCGTCCAGGCCGCACTTTCGAATCCGATACCGGGAATCATCAAGGACCCGTTGTGGGCGGCCAACGCCTCGTCCCAGGATGCTTCCGTTACCCTGGGCACTGCGCTTCTTACTCAGGCTGACATGGTTCGAGGACTGCGGTTTGCCAACAGCTTGTCGAACGGTATGGATGCCATGGACTCGCTGCATCAACTGGTGAGCGGCGAGGAAAAGCTGCCCGGCCGTAAGGTAATTCTTTATCTGGCGGACGGGTTGCAATTCCCGGTGAACCGGCGCGATGCCATCGACAACCTCATCAGCCACGCCAACCGCTCGGGAGTGTCCTTCTACACCATCGACACGCGGGGGTTAAATATGGATGACCCCGTGATGCCCGCTCTGGCCATGCAGCGCCGCGTTGGGGCGGAGAGTTCGGCGCAAAAGGTTGATCCCGTCAATGGACACTTCGAAGACGACGACGTCGCGTTGACCGCAGTCGCCAGCCCCCAGCTCGCCATGCGCGAACTGGCCGAGTCGACCGGAGGCTTCGCCGTCACCAACACCAACGAGATCGCCATACCCATGCAACACATGATGGAAGACATGAGGACCCACTATGAAGTGGCGTACTCTCCGACGTCGACCAACTACGATGGACACTTCCGCAAAATCGAGGTGAGAATCAGCCGTCCCAAAACGACGGTGCAGACCCGCAGCGGTTACTACGCTGTCCCCGATCTTAACGGGGAGCCGCTCCAGCCTTTTGAACTGCTGGCGTTGAACGCCATGAACGCCGAGCCTGCTCCCGTCGAGTTTCCCTATCAGGTTTCGGCCATGAAGTTTCGACCGCAGGAGAATGCGGTGGAATACGAAGTCACGTTTGAAGTCCCTCTCGCCGGCATTAAGGCGTTCTCTGACAAGAAAACCGGAGACCTTCTGGTGCGAGCCGCGCTGGTCGCATTCATTCACGATTCCACGGGAGAGATCGTAAAGAAGGTGAGCCGGGAACTGGTTCGCAAAGTGCCCGCCGCCAACGCGGCCCTGCTGCAGAGTGATCGCATTCTCTACGCCGAGCCCGTGGCGCTGCAGCCCGGACACTACATGATCGACACGGCAGTGACGGACGAGCAAACTGGCAAGACGTCGGCCAAGCGCGTCTCTGTCTTCGTCGATCCCGGAAAAAATCTATCCTTAAGCTCTCTGGGATTGGTCCGCCGCTTCGATCCGCTGACCGGGCCCCGCAATCCCGAGAGCCCCTTTGAACTGGAGAACGGCCGGGTCACGCCGACGCTGGCCGATTCGATTGCACCCGGTAGCCCCCTCAGTCTTTACTTCGTCGTCTACCCGCCCAAGGCAACGACGGGGGAAGAAACAAAGGTCACATTGAAGTTGTTGCGCGACGGCAAGGAGATCGCGCGCAAGCCTCTGAACCTGGCCCAACCTGGCCCCGACGGTTCGATCCCCATGCTGGTGCACCTCACTCCCGGCCCCGGACAGTGCGATGTTCTGGTGACCGCCCGACAGGGAGCAGCGGTTGCGGAGTCGAGCCTCTCGGTAAGGGTCGAGTAAGATCCCGAGTAACGGCCGAAGGACCGTTCGCGGTTCGCGCGCCCGTCTGCGAGATGTATATTCGGGCGGTTTGGACGTGGGGTAGAATCAGACTCGGCTGAGGCCCTAGCCCGGCAGCCGGAGATTTTTTGCATGTTCGCATCGCTCTCGCTGAGAACACGTCTCCTCCTGGCAGCCGCGCTGTTGATGGGCACGATGCTGACGG
>JBEKWZ010000013.1:0-14445 GCA_049512555.1 Candidatus Sulfotelmatobacter sp.
TCCGGCCGTAAGCGGCACGAGTCGAACTCGTGCCCTTCCCGGATTCGTCACCTTGCGCTCTCCCCCACCGAATGAGACCATGATTCTTCTGGAGCTCCGCGCATGATCAACGGCGCCCACATCGTCCTCTACACCACCGACCCCGAAGCCGACCGCGCCTTCTTCCGCGACGTCCTCAAGTTTCGCTCCGTCGACGCCGGGCACGGCTGGCTCATCTTCGCCCTCCCGCCGGCCGAAGCCGCATTTCATGGTTTCGAAAAGAACGACGCCGAGCACGCCGGCAAGCACGAACTGTACTTCATGTGCGACGACATCGCCGCAACACTCCGCGATCTCAAAAAGAAGAACGTCCCGGTCTCCGCCGTGAACGAACAGCGCTGGGGATCCGTCGCCACGCTCACCCTCCCCAGCGGCGCCAAAGTAGGCATCTACCAGCCCAAACATCCCAGACCGCCGCACGTGTGATGCTCTGTCATTCGTGTGATGCTCTGTCATTCTTAACGCTGTGTCATTCTTAATGCTGTGTCATTCCGAGCGAAGTCGAGGAACCTGCTTTCCTTGCCGCAAGCACCGCTCTGTTCTCGAGAATTATTGTTCGCGCAGCACATTCGCCGGATCAATGCGCAGCGCGCGTCTCACCGGCCCGGCCACCGACAGTGATCCAGTAACCAGCACCGTCAACGCCACGGCACCCAGCACAAACGGATCCTGCGCCGACGCCTGATAAACAATAGCCGAAAGCACGCGGCTCGCAGCCACGCCAAGCAGCATCCCCACCACAGACCCGCTGGCCAGCAGGATCATCATGCGCCCCAGCGCCGCCGAAAGAACTTGCCGGGCCTGCGCCCCCAGAGCGACTCGAATACTCAGCTCGCGCAGTCGCTTGCTCACGCTGTACGAAGCCAGCCCGAACGTCCCAGTAATTGAGAGCAGCAATCCAAACGCGCCAAATAGCCCGAGCGCGACCGTCGCCACTTGCGCCACAAAGTACGTCATTCCCAGCGTGCTCTTCCACGGAGCGCATACCCGGATCGGCACCGCCGGGTCAAGATCACGAATCACCCGCTGCATCGTGCCGGCCATATCGACGGCAGCCACGTCCGGCGAATCCGCGCGCAGCCGCACAAGAAACGATGTGTGACCGGTCGTCCCCTGCAAAATTGGATGGAACGTTGCCACTTCCTGATCTTCGGTCAACGAAAAATACTTCCCGTCGGCCACCACGCCTACGATCTGTACTGACTGGCCCGAGCCATTCTTGAAATAACGTCCAACGGCCTCGCCCGAGTGCGCATCGTCCAACTGAAACAGACGCCGGGCAAATTCCTGATTCACCACCGCCACCGCCGGACTCTTGTCCGTATCGTTGAAGCTCAAGTCGCGTCCCGCCAGCAGCGGCGTTCCAGCCGCCACAAAATATCCCGGCGAGACCCAATAGTTGTATGTATCTGACGCTCGGTTCGACGATCTGAAGTCGGTAGTCTGTTGTGAGAACACATCCGACTCATCCGTATCCATCGAGAGCGGCGTGCTCGTTCCGTAAGCTGCTGCTTCCACTCCGGGCAGGTGCAAAACTCTTTGCAGCAGTTGGCGCTGGAACTGGTCTGATGTCACGTCGGTATAGCCCGCCTGGTTCAGCTCGAATTTCGTCAGCACCGCATGCTGCGGATTGATCCCCATGTTCATCGTCATGGCTCTGCCCAGGCCGCGCAGCGACACGAACGCCGCGGTGACGGTCACGCAGCACAGCGCGACCTGCGCTGCCAGCAGCACATCGCGCAGCGCCCAGCGCCGTCCTAGGGATGATGACGATTGGTTTCCGCCGCTCTTGATCGCGTCATTGGGGTCGGTCTTGAAAATCTGCCGCAGCGGCATCACTCCGAACACGACGCCCGCGAACACCGAGAACAACAACCCGATCGCAATCAACGACGGCTGCGGCTGGATCACGAAAAACTTCATCGGATATTCGCTCGGCGGCCTCCATCGCGCCAGCCCACTGAGCGCCATCCAGGCTAGCCCGCAAGCGAAGACGCCCCCAAAGATCGCAATTAAAATCGCTTCGGAAAGTATCTGCCTCACCACGCGCCAGCGACTCGATCCAATTGCCATACGAATCGCAAGCTCGCGCGTCCGGTCAGCCGTCCGCGCAGCGAATAACCCGCCCAGGTTCGCGCACGCCGCCAGCAAAACAATTCCCGCGAGGCCCAGCACGCCCGCCAGAAAACTCCGCGCCGGTGCTCCGAAAAAGTCGCCCATCAGTCCCGGCCGCACCAGCTTATAGGTCAGCCGTTCTTCCTCTTTCGGATACTGCTGCTTCGAGCGGGCCGCAATCGTATCCAGGTCCGCCTGCACCTGCGGCATCGTGACCCCGTCCTTGATGCGCACGACTCCATAGGCATTCGATCGTCCTCGCGCCTCGAGCCAGTCGTCCGCTTCGAGCGAAGCTTCATTCGCCATCGGAACGAAAATATCCAACTGCCCCATCTTTTCCGTCCCGTAAAAACCTTCCGGCGTCACTCCGACGATCGTGTAGGGATGCTTGTTGATCCGCACCGTCCTCCCCACCACACTCGCATCGCCGTTGAAATCGTTCTTCCACGCCGGCCAGGAAAGCACCGCACTCTCCGACGCTCCCGGATGATCGTCATCCGCCCGATTCAGCAAACGCCCCAGCAAAGGCTGAATGCCCACGACCTCAAAATATTGCCCGCTAACTTCCGCGCCCCACACCGGCCGCGTTACGCCGTTAGCGTCCAGCCCAAAATTTTCGATCATCACCGCCGCCACGGCCGAGAAGACCGAATTCCCATCGCGCACATCGCGCACTTCCGGATAAGAGAAAAACGGATAGGGCTGATCCTTGCGCGCCAGCGTCATGACTTGCTCGGCATGCGGCACATCAATCGGACGCAGAATCAACGCCTGCAGCACCCCGAAAACCACCACATTGGCCGTGATGGCCAGCGCGAGCGTAAAAACCGCGGCCAGAGCAAAGCCAGGCGACCGCCGCATCTGGCGTAGAGCAAATCGCAAATCCTGCAACAGCGTCGTCATGTTCGACCTCCGGATATGGCTGCAGGCAGGGAGCGGCAATTCCGAAACCAAAGTCCCTCACTCGCAACTCCTTGCAGACTGAGCACCTTGTCGCGATCACATCAGTCCGGGCGCGGAAGCCAGTGTCCGCTTTCAGTGCTCGCTGTCCGCGAATGAACAGAAGATGCCGGAGAGAAACGGGCCGGGTGCCCCATCCTTGTCGCGCTCTTCGCGACCAGGGGGATTCCACGGGAAGAGCGGCCCTGTGGAAGAGCGACCCTTCAGGGCCGCGTAAGGCTCAGGTTATGAATGGGCTTCAACCCCCGTGTTCGCGAACCGGGAAGGGCACGAGTTTCACTCGTGCCGCTAAGCGCCCCAACC
The DNA here is from genome assembly GCA_049512555.1 of Candidatus Sulfotelmatobacter sp. Lineage (GTDB taxonomy): Bacteria > Acidobacteriota > Terriglobia > Terriglobales > Acidobacteriaceae > Sulfotelmatobacter. The sequence goes on from JBEKWZ010000013.1 coordinate 3,418, forward strand.
CGAGCCGGCTTCAGCCGCGGAGGGTGGGGGCTTCGCTCTTTGCAAAGGATAGGATTCGACGAAGGGTAGTCCCTTGGGATGGTGATTTCCTTGGAAACCATCAACGTCAAAATCCCCACTCTAACGTCGCAAAGGGCGCGACGTTAGAATGGGCCACCCGAGCGATCTTCTGGCTCGGAGTTCAAAGCTCGAAGCTAGCAGCCAAGGCCCGCGCTATACTTTCCTATATGTCTGGGGACTCTCCAAAGACGTTCTACCTCGAAACCTTCGGCTGTCAGATGAATGTCCACGACTCCGAAAAAGTCGTAGGCACGCTGCTGCAGGAAGGCTATCGCCAGGTGGATACCGTCGAACAGGCCGATCTGGTGCTTTACAACACGTGCTCGATCCGCGACAAGGCCGAGCAGAAAGTGTTTAACCGCCTCTCCGATTACAAGAAATACAAAAAACAGGGCAAGACGTTCGGCGTGCTGGGCTGCGTCGCCCAGCAGGAAGGCGAAAAGATTTTCGAGCGCGCCCCCTACGTGTCGCTGGTCTGCGGATCGGCCTCGTACCGCAAACTACCGCAGATGCTGAGGCAGTTGGAAAATGCGCCACTGGACAGCGCGCAGTCGCCGGACACCACGCTCGAACCACCCGCTATCGGCAGCATCGATTCCCACCCTTCGAACACCGCGAAGGGTGGGGCACCCTCAGTTGGGGAGAGTCGCGACTCGGAACTCGCGACTCGGAACTCGAGTACTCGTGGCTCGGGACTCGCGACTCGGGACTCGCTGATCCGCATCACCGGGCTCGACGACCGCGAGACCGACGCCTGCTTCGAAACCGAATTCACCGCCCGCACCAACCCGCATCGTGGATATATCACCATCATCGAAGGCTGCGATAAGTTTTGCGCCTACTGCGTCGTGCCCTACACGCGCGGCAAAGAACGCAGCCGCACCTCGGCGTCGGTGCTCGCCGAAGCCCGCCAGATGGCCGATCTCGGGTACACGGAAATTCAACTGCTCGGCCAGAACGTGAATTCGTACAAAGATTCGGAAGGGAATTCAGCCAAGAGGAAATCCTTCGCCGAGTTGCTCGCCGCCGTCGGAGAAGTTTCCGGCATCCGTCGCGTGCGCTTCATGACGTCGCACCCGCGCGACTTTGGCCGCGACATCGTCGAGGCTATCGATGCCGTACCGACCCTCTGCGACCACGTCCACTTGCCGGTGCAGAGCGGATCGACGCGCATGCTCGATGCCATGCAGCGCCTCTACACCCGCGACCAATACCTCGAGCGCATCGCCTGGATGAAGTCTGCCAAGCGCGAAATCAGCATCACTACCGACGTGATCGTAGGCTTTCCCGGCGAAACCGAATCCGATTTCGCCGAGACGCTTGATCTGCTGGAAGAAGTCGGCTACGACGCGGTCTTCGCCTTCAAATACTCACCCCGGCCGAATACCCCATCCTTGAAGTTGGAGGACGCGATTCCCGACGAAGAAAAAGCCCGCCGCCTCGACGTTCTGATGACCAGGCAGCGCGAGATTCAAATCACTAGCTACAAGAGGTATATCGGAGCGCAATGTGAAGTAATGATTGAAGGTAGGAACGAAGCAAGGTCCCAATACATCGGCCGCACCACGCATAACAAAACCCTGAATTTCACGGCCCCGCCCACGGCCAACCCCAAACCAGGAACCTACGCTCCAGTTGTCGTCACCGGCAGTTTTCCCAACAGCCTGTTGGGCGAATTGGTGGTATAAGAATGGAAATCGGCAGGAGGTCCCCATGGAAGTAGAAATGACAATCCGCGGCCTATTAATGGACCCGGTGACGAATATGCCGATTGTCGTGTTGAAGGATATTGGCGGGGACACGGTGCTGCCGATCTGGGTGGGGGTTCCGGAGGCGAACGCGATTTTGCTGGAGATGGAAAAGGTCAGCACGCCGCGGCCAATGACGCACGATTTGATCAAGAACGTCCTGACCGGGCTCGAGACCCAGGTGCACAAGGTGGTCGTGACCGAATTGCGCGAGGATACGTTCTATGCGGTGATCTGGCTGGAGCGCGGAGGCGAAGTCATCAGCATCGACTCGCGACCATCGGACGCGCTGGCGCTCGCGCTGCGGGTGGATTGTCCCATCTTTGTCGAGGAAGGCGTGTTGAAGACGTCGAAGCTGGCAGCCAATATGACGGACCGGGTCACGAGCGATGAATTGCGCAAGTACCTGGAAGGTCTGGGCGACGACGATATGGGGAAGTACAAGATGTAAGCTGAAGCAAGTTGATGCTGAAAGTCAATGATTGACATCATATTGTTCGGTATGTCATCCTTGTCGTGACATGCGCACCACTCTCAACCTTGATGATGATGTCCTTGAACTGCTGAAGGATTACGCCGAAAGCCGCTCGGTGGCGCTCGGGAGGGCAGCTTCGGAACTGGTGCGCAAAGGATTAGCAGCGCCGGTTCAGACTCGCCTGGTCAACGGCTTCCACACGGTCGTGCTCCCGGCAAACTCTCCAAAGGTTTCGTCCCAGAAAGTTAAAGAGTTACTTGAGGACGAGATATAGGTGGCAATCTTCCTGCCGGACGCGAACGTATTGATCGCGCTGGCTTGGCCGGAGCACGAATTTCACGCCAAGGTTGGGCGCTGGTTCGTGCGCCATTCTAGCGCCGGATGGGCGACCTGCCCATTTACCCAAGCGGCATTCGTGAGGGTCCTGAGTAATCCAGCTTTTTCCGCCGACGCGCTGACGCCGGAGAACGCCTTGCTGGTACTGGAATCGAACTTGCTTCTCCCGGGTCATCACTTTTGGGCAGACTCAATTTCCGTTCCAGAGGGACTGCGAAGGGTCGGCGGGCGTTTGACCGGGCATCAGCAGATCACAGATGCCTACCTGGTAGGTCTGGCGATGCACTACGAGGGCAGGCTGGCGACGTTGGACAAGGGAATTGGGGTTTGGGCAGGCGGGGCGGTCGAGGTGATCAGGTAAGGCGCAGAGCGAAGGAGCAGGGCTTGGGATTGAGTCGCCCGTTTCGACGACTTTACATAATACCTGTTATCGGACGTTATATAGATCCTGATACGAGGCCCCTTGTCGGGCGGGATTCTCACTTGCGCAGATTCATTCTCACCGTGCATCTCTTGCTTGGACCAGGATCGAGGGAAACCGCGTGCGATTCGAACTGACGAGCGGTGAGTGGAGATTCAGCTATGACCTGCAACGCGCCGGAGATGATGAAATGAAGGGGAACCTGGAACTGACGAGTGTCAACAACCGACGGACGGCCGTGGTGTCGTTGAGCCGCGTGAAGTAGATTTCTTGCGCCCTTCTGGTCAGGGGCTAAAGCCCAACGTGTTTGGCGATTCAACGCGGCGCTAAAGCGCCGCTCTTCCACGAGATCCTTCCACAGGATTTTTCCACGATATCCTTTCATGAGATCAAGGGTTCTGGAGCGGGCAAGAGGAACCGAGAGCTGATCGATTTTTTCCACACAGAGCCAGCCACACGCCGGAGTTAGCCGCAGAGGACGATCTTTGGGTGAAACAATGTGCCGGCGACGCGGGTGGCGATGGCGATCAGGTCGCGCTGGCTGGCGAAGACTTTGACCTGGCGGGCGCGGGAGAGATCGGGGAGGTTGATGGTGCGTCCGCTGCGGATGCGGGCGGCGGTGGGTTCGTCGGCAGTGACGCTGGGGAAGTCGGGCAGGAGTTTGCGGGGGTGAACGAAGAGGGCTTCGAGATCTGAAACGGATGCAACAGCAGGCCCCTCCACTCCGCTTGTCTTTCCCTCCGGGCAAGACAAGCTCCGGTCGGGATGACACTCACCGTGGTCGCGATGACGGGAATGATCGTCGGGACGAGAGCACAGATTTGCGAGTTCTTCCAGGGTGTGGGCGTCGGCGAGGGTGAACTCGGCGACGGCAGTCCGGCGCAGGGATTCCAAATGCGCGCCGCAGGCTAGTTCCCTGCCCATATCGTGGGCGACGGAGCGCATGTAGGTGCCGGAGGCGACGCGGGCGCGGAAGCGGACGCGGTCGGCGTCGACGGCGAGGATTTCGAATTCTTTGATCTCGACCTGGACCGGTTTGAGCACAACTTCTTTTTGCTGGCGGGCAAGCTTGTACGCAGGAACGCCTTTGATTTTTTTCGCGGAAAACGGCGGAGGTGTTTGTTCGATCACTCCGCGGAAACGGGCGGCGAGAGATTCGATTTCTTCGGCGCGCAGGTGTACCTCCTGTGGCGTGGTGGTGGGTTCGCCGTCGGCGTCGTAAGTGTCGGTGGCGAAACCGAAGCGGATAGTCCCTTCGTAGGTTTTTTCAGAGGCAGTATAGAACTGGGCCAGGCGCGTAAGGCTGCCGGTTACCAGCGGGAGGACCCCGGTGGCCATGGGATCGAGCGTGCCGAGATGGCCGATGGAGCGCTCGCCGAGTATGCGGCGGGCGCGGTTGACCACGTCGTGCGAGGTGAGTCCGGCGGGCTTGTCGATGATGAGGACGGCATTCATGCGGAGGATTGAAAGAAAATGAGTAATTGGTTAATTGTGTAATTTGGTAATTTAAGATTGGGGCTGTGGTATTTTCGGGTTTCGGTTTTCAAATTTACCCAATTAGGCAATTTCTCAATTACCAAATTTTCTAACCTACCCAGTCTCTCATGTTTCCCATCAAAGACGACCTGCCGCGATACAGTACGCCGTATGTGAACTGGTTTCTCATCGGCTTGAATATCCTGGTTTACTTTTTTCAATGGTCGCAGATGATCGCGGACCCGCGCGGGGCCGAGCAATTCGCGCGGACCTATGGAGAAGTGCCCGCGCATTTAGCCGCCCTCCTCGCCGGATCGCATCGTTATTCTCCGGTTGACGTGGTACTTCCTTTCTTCACGTCGATGTTTCTGCACGCGAGCTGGATGCATGTACTGGGTAACATGTGGTTCCTGTTTGTTTTCGGAGACAACGTTGAAGACTATCTTGGACACTTCAGCTATGTGGTGTTTTACCTGGTCGGCGGGTTGTGTGCGATGGCTACGCAGGTGGCGGTTTATCCGCACTCGAACGTTCCGACCGTGGGGGCGAGCGGGGCGATTGCGGGAGTTTTGGGGGCGTATTTCCTTTTGTATCCGAGGGCACGGGTGCTGACGTGGTTCTTTGTGTTCGTGATCTATCTGCCGGCGTGGATCGTGCTGGGGGAGTGGTTTGTTATTCAGTTCTTCAATGGAACTGCCACGCTCGCGGTCACCGCGCAGACGGGGCGGGATGTGGGAGGCGTGGCTTTCTGGGCGCACATTGGGGGATTTGTGGCGGGGATGGTGCTGATCAAGATTTTTCCGCAACGGAGCGGGCGCTCGCCTTATGCGTACCGCTAGCAAGTGGGGCAGAAAATACCCCATCCTGTCATCCTGAGTGAGGGTTGAGCTTCGCTGAAAGCGAAGCTCAACCGCAGTCAAAGGATCTCCACCGCACCAGAATCCGTTCCTTCTACTTTTTCGGGCGCGATTCCGGCGGAACCAGACCGGACAGGCGGTAGTAGCCGACTAGCTGGCCATAGTGTTCGCCACTATGTTCGATGAAGCCGTAGGCGAAATCGTAAACCCGCACATATTGATGCGCGAAGGGATCGACGACCAAGTCTGACAGTCCCTTGTCCCCTTTGGCCTGGATCGCGGCAGCGCCGTCGGCGAAGGCTTTCTTGACGAAGGCAACGACTTCGGCCTTGCTCTTAAAACGATCCGCTTTCATGTCATCTTCGGAGGGCGGATTCTTGCCCAGCACCGGATTCGTGAAGTAGTAATTGGCTCCGGCGCCGTGGACCAGCTGTTCCTTGAAACTGCGCTGGGCGGGAGTCGGCTTGAAATCATATTTGTCTTCGGGAAAATCTTCCGCCATCGCGGTGAGCTTGCGGCCAATGTCGTTCCAGGAATCGAGCAGGACTTTGGACGGACTATCGGCGGGTTTGACGGGTTGATCCTTCTTCATGTCCTGGGCGCGCGCAGGCACAGCGAGCGTGGCGGCGAACAGGGCAGCGGCGAGAAACGGAGATTTCATCATTGAGAGTTCCTCCACAGATGGACTGAGAGATTGGCGGTCGCAATTGTAGTTGGACTCGCGGCAGGAGGAAAGGTGAGCGGCTGGTGTTAGAGCGTTCCAGCCGTCGGGAGAATCTCGATGGTTTCGACGGTCGCGTTGGCGGGGAGCAGGATTGCATCGACGACGGCTTGGGCTACGGTCGCGGGGGACATCATCTTTTTTCGCGGAGCTTCAGGCCAGAGCGTGGTCCAGATCTCGGTGTCGGTGGCGCCGGGGAGCAGCGCGATGACGCGAATGCCGCGCGGGCGCAGTTCTTCGCGCAGAGTGTTGGTCAGGCCGAGCGCGCCGTGCTTGGAGGCGTTGTATGCGGCCGAGCCGGGGAAAACGCGGTTGGCGGCGATGGAAAGATTGTTCACGATAGTGCCGCCGCGTTTCATGACGGCGAGACCGGCCTGGGTGACAAGAAATGTCCCGGTCAGGTTGGTTTCGAGGACGTCTCTCCAAGTCGGCAGCGGAAGTTTTTCGACGGGCACGTTCGCGTGGGCGATGCCCGCGTTGTTGATGAGGATGTCGAGGCGCTTGAAACGCCGGCGGGCGGCGCGGAACAGGGCATCGACGGAGTGAGGGTCGCGGACGTCGCAGGGGTGGGCAAGGATTTTAGTTTTCGCAGAAGCGAGTTCCCTGCTGATTTTCGCGAGCGCCTTTTCGTCGCGTCCGGTGAGGATCAGGTTGCAGGATTCGGCGGCGAGGGCTCGGGCGATGGCGAGTCCGATGCCGCGCGTGGCGCCGGTGATGAGGGCGACCTGGCCGCCGAGGCGGACGGAGTTCGCGTTCTTAGTTAAGGCAGCTCGGGGCAAAGTGAAACGACTTCCCGGGATCGTCGAGACATCTTACCGCAGGGCTGGAAAACTTCTCGCGACTGTCGGAGGAGAATCCCCACCCTTCGACTCCGCTCAGGGCAGGCTTTCCCGCGCAAAGGGCACGCGAGTAATGGGACACCCGGCTGCCCGCGAATCATTTTGTGACCACTTCATACTCGGATTTCACCAGCCCACTGGCATAGGACTGAGTCGCGATGTGCCGGAGCTGCACATCGTGCGGGAGCGGCCCAAACAGCGGAATTCCGTCTCCGATGAGTACGGGCACGCGAGTAATGGTGATTCGCTGAACTAATCCGGCGCGCAGGAAGCCTTGTACCGTCAAGCCTCCATCGACGTAGACATGTTTGACGCCGCGAGCGGCCAGGCTAGCGACGATCTCGGCGGCAGGTCCGGACATTTGTTCGACGCGGCCTCCGCGCACGTTTGAGAAATCGAGAGGGCGGCCGCTCAATACAATCACTTGTCTGTTGCCGTAAGGCCATTCGGGAAGAGCGAGAACGGTCTCGAACGTTTTGCGGCCGATGACGAGCGCATCCACCGTAGCCATAAACTCGTTATAGCCGTGAGGTTCGCCGCCATCGGCAGGCAAGAAATCGTACTCCCCGTTATGGCGGGCGATGAAGCCGTCGAGACTGGTTCCGATAAAAACAGAGACCATCATGCTGAGCTCCTCAGCGGACCGGCCATTGTTGCCCGGCATTGTTGTCTGCCGGAATCGCTCTCGTCAAACACCGTTGGGACGTTGGCGAATCAGCGATAGAAATTCAGAACGCGTCTCCTCTTCCTGGCGGAAACAGCCGAGCATGGATGACGTAACGGCGGCGGAGTGTTGCTTTTCGACGCCGCGCATCATCATGCAGAGATGCCGGGCTTCGATGACGACGCCGACGCCTTGCGGCTCAATCACTTTCTGGATGGTCTCGGCGATCTGCGTGGTGAGGCGCTCCTGAATTTGCAGGCGGCGCGAGAACAGTTCGATCAGGCGTGGAATCTTGCTGAGCCCGATGACTTTTCCGTTAGGAATGTAGGCAACGTGGACTTTGCCGAAGAACGGCAGCAGGTGGTGCTCGCACAGGCTGAAGACTTCGATATCTTTTACGATCACCATCTCGTCGTAATTCACCGTGAAGAGCGCGCCTTTCAGCAGAGCCTCGGGATCTTCCTGATAGCCCTTGGTGAGAAACTTCATGGCCTTGTGCACGCGCTCGGGAGTATCGACGAGGCCTTCGCGGCTGGGATTTTCGCCGAGGCGGACGAGCATTTCGTGGACCAGGTCTTCGAAGCTGGCGCCAGTAAGGGTGGTCGGTTCTTTCTTGTCTTTGTCAATCGGCTTCTGTTCAAGCGGGGCTGGTTTCATGAGGTCCCTATTTTCGCGGTTCGGCCGAGCCGACATACTCGAAGGAGTTCATCATGGTCTCTTCGAGTCTTACTCCTTCAAGATGCGCCTTTTGAAAGCCACGCTGCAATATTTCGAAGATTTCGACGGAGAGATTTTCCGTGGTGGGCACAAGTTGGGCGAATTCTTGCACCGTATTCAAATTCTGCAGGTGATAGCGGGAGAGCACTTCCCTTTCGACGAATCCATCGAGATCGACCAGGTTGCAGACCATGCCGGTAGCGGGATCGACCGGGCCGCTGACGGTGACTTCGAGGCTGTAGTTGTGTCCGTGCCCGTAGGGGTTGTTGCATTTTCCGTAGGTGGCAAGATTCTCGGCAGCGGACATGTCGGCGCTGTGCAGGCGGTGCGATGCAGAGAAACGGTAGCGGCGGGTGAGGTGAGCGATCACACGCTCTCCGAGAGCACAGGGGCTAAAGCCCAACGCGATGGAACGGGACTTACGCGGCCCTGAAGGGCCGCTCTTCCACGCAAATCAGTCGTTCCACGGCGAAGCTGTCGCTTCCTCACGACTCCTCTCCGTAGAAATCAACGAACAGGTCTGGGGTTTCGTAGACGCGCACGCGGTGCAGGCGGGCTTGCTGGAGTTTCGATTTCAGCCGCTGCCAGATGGCGATTGCGAGATTCTCCGTGGTCGGAATCTGGGTAAAGAATTCCGGGACCTCCTTGTTGAGGAAGCGGTGGTCCATAGCGTCGAGGACTTCGCGGTGCATGATCTCTTTCAGTTGTTTCAGATCGACGACGAAGCCGGAGCGAGGATCGACTTCGCCCTTCACCGTGACTTCAAGAGTGTAGTTGTGGCCGTGGCCGTTGGGGTTGTTGCACTTGCCGAAGATGCGGCGGTTTTCCTCCGGCGTGAAGTCGGGATTGTGGTAATAGTGCGAGGCGGAAAATTCGGCTTTGCGCGTGAGATAGACCATAAGAAAACAGTTGCCAGTTTCCAGTAACGTCGAGAACGATCGACAACCCATCAAGCGGGCGGCCTAATCACTAGAGGTTCGGCGCCAATTCTGCTGGCGGCTCCAGGGCGTACGGACTGATGGGTTGCCACTTCGGAGAACCGGTGGTTTCTTCCTCCGGACAAAAATTCTTGTTGGATTCAAAGATGATGATCTTGTAGAGGTAGCGCTTGTGCTCGGCGGGATAGTAGGCGAACACGAAGGCGATGCCCCTTTTCTTATCGACCCAGAAAACCAGCGGCCGGTCGCCCAGGGCCGGAACCGGCTGCGTGAGCAGAGTATAGGCGCGCAGGTCTTTGTATGCCCCGGCAACTTTGTCCGCGTGATCGAACGTGGTGATGCCCTCCGGGGTATGAAAGCGGGTGGTGGTCGACTCGATCTGGAAGATTTTTCCTTTCTTGAGGCGAATGAAGAGTTCGCCGTGGCCGGTGCGGTTTTCCGCGTCGACCCAGTCGAGGGTCGTGCCGCAGCTGTTCTGCCACTCCAGGTCTTCGTTTTTCTTGGGGAACAATTCGAGGGCGCGTTCGCGTGTGTCGCCCAGTTTGAGCGGTCCAATGCTCAGGCCGGGTTCGATGGTCACTTCGCCGGAGAGGGGACGAGCGTCGGAATCCTGCGCTGCGATCGCGGCCATTGACTGCGGGGCGCGGGTTCCGGGCTGGATGGGATGTGCGAACAGCGTCAGTAAAAAAAAGCTGGGCAGAATGAGGGTCATAGCTTTCACGAGAGTCGTCCTGCGGGAGTGGGGGTGTGGTCGATGACTGCGCTCACGGAGTCGTTCTTCGGCCCGTAGGTTCGGCCCTTCCAGTTAACGCTGCCGTTGGCGTGCGCGCGCTTCGAGCGCAGCAGGAGATAGGCGAACATGGGCAGGCCGAAGAGGGCGCCAAGGAATGTCATCGCCGCGTCGAAGTTGGCCCGCCTGAGTCGCGCGACGGTCAAAAGTAAAGCAGAGGCGGCGAACGTGTCCCACCAAGGGTGCTTCGCGATAACGGCGATCGTCAATGCCGTCCAAGGGAAGGCCCACAACAGCACCGACTTCACAGCGAGCCAGCCGGGGTTCGGAAACAGCAAGGCGAGATTCTTCGTCCAGCCGTCTCGAAGCTGGCGAAAGTTGCGGTACATGCGGGTGCGGACTCGGTCGGCGGCGTAACGAAAAAGAATCTTCCGGCCGGAATTTTTCACGGCCCGCGCGAGTGCAACGTCTTCGAGAATGTCGCTGGCAATCGCTGCGTGTCCGCCGACCGCATCATAAGTTTCGCGGCGAATCAGAATGTACTGGCCGTTTGCGGCTGCAATAGGAGACGACGGGTCGCTCACCTTCGAAGGAGAATACTGCCGCGCCAGTTCGGCAAAGACAACCGGCAGCGTCGCCATTTCCCAGAAGGTGACAGCAATTTGTTCGGGCGAATAGGAGAGCATTTCGGCGCCGTTTTCCTGGGCTTCTTTCAATGCGGCTGCCAGAGAGCCGGGCAGGTGCACGGTGTCAGCGTCGGTGAACAGAAGCCACTCGCCGCGGGCCTGGCGCTCGCCGGTGGTGACAGCATTGTTCTTGCCGGTCCATCCCTCGGGCAGGGGGCCGGCCTCGACGACGCGCACTCCTGCGAATGATTCTGCGATTACGCGGGTACGGTCGGTGGAGTGATCGTCGACCACAATGATTTCAAACTCTACCCCAGTCTGCGCGACCAACGATTGCAAACAGTCGGCGAGAGAAACCTCCTCGTTGCGCGCCGGCACGATCACCGAGACCTGGAGCGGCGTTGAAATGGTTTCCTTTTT
>JBEKWZ010000014.1:0-14021 GCA_049512555.1 Candidatus Sulfotelmatobacter sp.
CGAACGGCGGCTTCGGCCCGGTATATTTCGGCTTGGTCTCACCCTGGTACGGATTCTTCGCGCCCTGATCGCCATCGCCGTATTCATACCAGGAGTGCGTCACATACTCCGACACGTTCGCCGGGTCCACCGGATGCACCTTCGACAAGTCATGCCCGAAGATCGCCCCGCGCTGCAGGTAAAACCGCGCCGGATCTTTCACACCTCCCTGCGGATAATCGCCATAAGAAAGGAAATTGCCCAACCCCTCCCCATATCCGAACCAGTCCTTATAGAAACTCGCCACCGCCAGCACATCCGGGACGTACACCTGATCAACAAATGCCTGCGCCTTACTCGCCAGCTCCGTCAGGAATGTAATCCGCTCCGGATTGATGGTCGCGCCCGGCTCATTCGGATCCATCGACGTCGCCATCCCGCCCACCAGATAAGTCTGCAGGTGAGGATTCTTCCCACCCAGCACAGCGTGAATCCGGATATAGTCCTTCTGAAACTCCAATGCTTCGATGTAGTGCGCCACCGCGAGTAAATTTGCCTCTGGCGGCAGGTGATACGCCGGATGCCCCCAATACCCGCTGCTAAACAAGCTGAGCTGCTTGCTCGCCACCAGTGTCTTCACCTTGTCCTGAACGCCCTTGAAATAGTTCCGGCTCGACTTCGGCCACGGCGAAATCGACTCCGCCAGTTGCGATGTCTTTCCTGGATCGGCCTTGAGCGCCAGCGTCACGTCGACCCAATCAAGCGCATGCAGGTGGTAGAAGTGGATCACGTGATCCTGCACGTATTGGCTGGCGCCGATGATGTTGCGGATCAGATCCGCATTCGCCGGCACCTCGATTCCCAGCGCGTCCTCGACCGCCCGCACCGACGTCAGCGCATGCACAGTGGTGCAGACGCCGCAGATACGCTGCGTCCAGATCCACGCCTCGCGCGGATCGCGGCCGCGCAGGATCAGCTCGATCCCGCGAAACATCGTTCCTGAACTCCAGGCATCGGTGACCGCGCCGCCGTTCACCTCGGCTTCAATGCGCAGATGGCCTTCAATGCGAGTCACTGGATCGACTACGATGCGTGCCATACGCTCCTCCTCGGCCTGCTCTTATGGTTTCTCGGGCCCGGGTGTATTCCGCATGCGGTCTCGAACTGCGCTGGCGATGCCATGAACGACAGTCGCTCCCGCCACAGCCGCCGTGATCCCGATGCCGATCTTCCCGGCACTGACGTCTACCCCGAAGCCCGGAACGTTCGGCAACCGCTCGTAGAACGGGGACTTGGTCTCCCAGAAGTTGTACCCGCCGCAGCCGACGCAGCCGTGCCCGGCCTTCACCGGCCAGCTCGTGCCGTCGTTGAATCGCACGGACGGGCAGTTGAACGTTGCTTCTGGGCCTTTGCACCCCATCTTGTAGAGGCACCAGCCCTTGCGATGGCCTTCGTCGCCCCATTCCTGGGTGTAGCGTCCGGCATCGTAATGCGCGCGCCGCTCGCATTGGTCGTGGATGAGCCGCCCATAGGCAAACAGCGGACGGTTGTACTGATCCACCGCCGGCAGTTCGCCGAATGTGAGGTAGTGCACCAGCACCGCAGCGGTGTTCGCGGGATTCTGCGGGCAGCCGCCCAGGTTGATGACCTTGGCCTCCGGCACCGCCTCCGAAATCCCTACCGCTCCCGTCGGATTCGGGGATGCCGCCACTAGCCCGCCATACCAGGCGCACGCTCCAGCCGCGATTGTCGCCGCTGCGTTCGTGCAAACTTCCTTCGCGATTGACAATGCCGTCTTCCCCGCAACCGTGCAGTAGACTCCATCGTCGGCCAGGGGAATAGACCCTTCGACCACCGCCAAGTACTTGCCCTTCTCCTCTTTCACTACGCGCTGGAGCGCCGCCTCAGCCTGATGACCGGCTCCCGCCATGATGATCTCGTGGTACTCCCACGAAAGAAGGTCCAGAACTACCTCCAGCACCGAGGGATGGCTCGATCGCAGGATCGCCTCGGAGTTCCCGGCGCAATCCTGGAACTGCAGCCACACCAGCACTGGCTTCTTAGTTTTTTCCAGAGCGGAAGCGACCTGTGCCACGTAACGCGGGGGAAGAGCTAAGGTCGCTGTCATGGCGGCGCAGAACTTCATGAAGCGACGGCGGTTGACACCTTTCTGCTGCAGGGCCCCAAAAAACGATTCGTTCAGCGGGAGCATAAGGTCATCCTTCCTGGGAGTAGCTGGGCTCGCTCAAACCTGGAGGCGGTCCAGCACCCTTCCTCATGCACGGATTCCGCCTATGTACCATCATTTCGGGTGGAAGGATGTGACCAAGTTCACGGACGGCTGTGATCTTGCGCACAGGCCCAGTGTGCTGTTTCCGTCAATCGTCTGGAATTGCGGTGGAGTTGGCGTAAGCTGCTGGTATGAGATCAAGCTGTTTGCTTTTCGCGGTCATGGTCAGGTCCCTGGGAACTCCCACTGACTGGGTTAAGCTAGGCCGCCCAGTTCTCTACCGCGGTGTTCTAACACCTCAGGGCTTTCAACCACCTAAACTGAAGGCAAAATCAGCAAAAGGATTTGCTGTCGCCCGTTCCCTTACCGAAACGGATTTTTTGTTTTTCCTATAGATCAAGTTAGCGGTGTTGCTGCATCAACTGTGGGTGAGCGGAGAAGCGTATGAACCGCTGCACAACAGTAGCCCGGCTGCGCTCCGGACCGCGGCATAAAGCAAAACATTCTTGGGAAGAAAAAAAATCAGAGCCAAAGCCGAGTTCCGGTGACTGCGTTAATCGCCTGGCCCGACTTCCTCGAGAGAGGAAAAGAGGTCGACTAACAGGTGGCAGCACCGGCTGAAACGAGAACACCCAACTTGCACCGAGCGAACAAACTCGCTCAATCAGAGTGCGGATGGAAGGGTGGCGACAGTGGCGGCGACTCGGCGGGAGAAAAACCTTGTCCAACGAAAAAACAAAAGAACCCACTTGACTCCGACCGGCCTTCTCATGGAAGGCGATTACACTCGCTGAGAACCGGCCCTGCTTACATCTCGGATCATCGGGAACTGCTGGCGCATTCAGCAAACCTGTCGTATACGTAGGCATTACTGATGGCTTCTTCGAAGGTTCTGAGCGGCGTAGGTTCGCAAACGTCGTCTGTCACGAACGACAGGAACTCTCCTCCAGCGTGTCCAACGCCCAAGCGGCCGTGCGCAAGTTCATGAACCACAGTTCTTGCCTGGTATCGGGGTGTATTGCGAAAAAAAGGAGAGCCGAAGTAAATCGTTGGAGAACTGTCAGTGCCTACCTCGGCGAACGCCTCGTGGCCCATTTGCCCTTTCTGTTTGATAAATGGGTGCGCGTCCGAGACGCACACGGGCTTGACCCGGGTAACAGCTTGAGCAAGGAAATCGAAGTTGCCCTTGATCTGTTGAATCTGCGCCATACTCTGCAACCCAACCTGTACTTTGAAAATGTCGACATAGGCTTGGTGCAGTGGCGTCCACAGCCTCGTATCCTCCGGAATGTTGGGTGGCCCCGCCTGCAGTCGCTGCCTGGTCTGGGCCAACATTTGGGTGGCATTGCGTATAGCAGTATCGATCACGGGGCGATTCGAGCAAGGAATCACGTATTTTGGGTCATTAATGTCGGCCATTGCTCCTCCTTGACGCTAGGTCTAGCTGTGGAAGCAGGCGCCCGCACTCACACGCAACAAAGTCATGGCTGAGAATTGTACAACTTGGCGTGGTGCCAGGGGGTTCCCCCGCAAACCCGGTCATCCTGTCAGCGCTCGCATCGCTCCAACCGCCAATGGTCAATGAGTGAAACCGGGATTTTTGCAACCGTTGCAGAGCGAGGCTAGAACGTAGGAATCTCCGATTTCCAGTGCTGACTCCAAGAATGCGAGACCATTTCTGTCCGCCCGTGGCCTCCCCAAAACGATTTTTTCTATAGATTGAATTGCTGCTGCGGTTTGCCGTTGTCCGCCGCCGGCTCCGCGAGCGGCTGCTCAGCAACATCAGTTTCTAATGAACGACTGTCGTCCTTTGACCACCCTTGTCTCAACGGCCGTCCGGCGTGTACCAGATCGGCGAACTCCAAGCACGTTCCTGAATCGTAGCCGGGAACTTCGCCGACAACGCTACCTTGGCCTGCAGAGCGGCTTCCGTGCTCCAACGGCAGGTAGGGTTCTCCAGCACGCGCGCGTAATAGAATGCGCGATCCGACTTGTCGAACTCCGGATCGGTCCACGTCACTGACAACTCGGCGGCGCCCTTATTCGCGGTGACGCTACAGTCGCTAAGATTGACAGTGGCGCCGTTGTCCGGGCATCGATGGGATTGTGGATCAGGCCTTAAACCATCTGAGCAAACGACGTCAAAAACCTTCTCGAAGGTCTCCGTGCCCTTGGACCAGCCTTTGACAATCTGTATCTTCTGCAGGTTGGTGCTGTTGGGGTCCTTGATCGCCCACACCACCAGCCTCGGAGCTTTCCCGTGCGCGCCATGAAGTTCGCCGCCCATCGGAACCCCGTCCTTGTAACCGGCCTGAACGAGATCTTGCCGTTTATCGAAGCCATCGGGATAGTTCCACCCAGCGAACAAGCGAACCCGGATCCGCGTTCCACTGGTGGCGAAGGTTTCGCGCCGCTTCAATGCGTCGAAGATCGACTCCCGCGTATTCTGTTCCGCCCACACGCCCGCAAGACCGCCCGGATTGAACGCGCCACGGTTAATTGGGAAATCCTTGTTCAATACAGCGTCGTCTTTCACGGGATTGCCGTACCCGAGCTCACCTTTTTCCTCAGTAGCCCCTGGATTGCTCGAATGCGTGTCAGTGTCGGCAATGAATCCATACTGGAAGGGATTCACCCCGAATTGATCGCCCAGCACCAGCCCAGTCTTTAGAGCATTGCGCACATAGTCGCGGGGAACGGCGCAGAACGCGTCTTCTCCCGGTTTGCAGGCTTCGAACAGTTGCTCGAACGCACACTGCTCGTCCGTTGTCCCCAGACCCGGCGCGCACTCCGAGTTGCCCTTCATCTGAAAGATTTCGATCAGGGGCTCGGTTCGGGCGCGGCGTTGCAGGATCTCTTTCGTGAACGGAGTGCCGTCACTGTTCTTCGTGTCGAGCGCGACGCCCCAGCCGAAATTTGTGTTGTGCGGAATGGACAACGCCTGGCAGTCGCCGGTGCAGCTTTTCTCCAGCCACTGCCACAACTGCTCCGGCCGATTGTTCAACTCAACGGCGCTGGCGATGGCATCGGGAACAGCTGTGTTGCGGAAGATCACGTTCCGGTGCAGCATGCCAATGCGTTTCAGATTCGCTGTCCACTCAAAGCCGATGAAAGTTGTGAACTTGCCGGGCTCGTTAAACTCCTGGGCGATTTGCTGCAGTTCTTTCCATACTGTCTTGGCACGGTCGTTGCAATTGCCGGCCGCGGTATCTGGGCTGCCGCAGATGCGTTCATCCCGTCGGGCTGGATTTTGCGCCGAGAAGTGACCAAAGTCGAGCGGCGATGCGGCCCCCGGATTCTTGGCGTACTCGCGAATTCCTTTACAAACCTCGCTTTCGTATACCGATTCCTTCGGGTCGGTGCACAGGGACACTTCGCCCAGCCAGATGTCATGATCCGTTACTGCCATGAAGTCCAGGGGCACACGGAGCTGATTCTTCACCCCTCCGGTAAGAACGACCGGCTCACCTCGGCCGAAGCGGTACGCAGCTCGCGGATCGTTGCGGTTGCCTCCGATGTAGGCGTCCAGCGAATAGCTGGTGTGAACGTGGAGATCACCGAAGTAGGCGTTGCGCAGCGGATTCGGCGCTGTACCCGGTCCAGGCTGCGAACTCTGCTGACCGTGGACTGTTGTCCGTAAGAGGATGATGCCAAGAATGCAGATGAATCGGATAACCACACGGGTCACATTCACTAAGTTCTTACCGGTCATGCATTGGATGTTTTTCAAGTTCTTCCCCCGGCGCGAATTCTTGTAGTTCTTAATTTGCTTTCCACCTATCGGAGACCTAAAACAAGTATGCTCACCGCCGCGATCCAGCTGCCGACCACTCGAACCGCGATTTGGGTCCACTCCGGTTTGAGGTTGCGCACCAAACCGTTTCCGTACACGAGCAAGAGAGGACCAACCAGTGCAAGACCCGCGATGAAACGAAATCGATTTATTTGTCCGAAGGCATCGGCAGCGTTCGCCCATCCCACGGAGATGCCCAACAGGGCGCCCAGTGCAACCAGAAGCCAACTCGGCACGCGGCCCGCAGAGGCGACCAGAATGCCGAAGCCCGCGGTCAGAACGAGTTGGACAACGCCCAAGTAAGACGGGGCATTGCCCAAGGTTGCCAGCAGTGCGCCCGCGATCAGCGACGCGGGAAACGCCACGAGCAGATAGATTGCCGCTTCGCGCCGTTGCTGACCGGCGAGCAGACTCAGGGCAATGAGCGGCAGCACAGTTTCTGTTGTGATGACCGGATGCAACATGCCGGCGTAGAAATCGCCCACTCCTGGCATGGGGTGCGCGAATGCTGGCAGGGGCGCGAGCGGCCCCAGAGCAGCGGCACAAATAATTGTTTTCCTGACGGTGTTCATGCGTGGCTCACCAATGCCGCGAGAAGAACAAGTCCCGTCGTGGCGATGAGTCCGCCCGCGGTGCGTAGCAACTTGCCTCCAACCGGCAACAAATCAACCAGGCCAATCAGGATTCCAGTGACGTGAAGAAGGCCAGTGGCCAGAACAAACCCCATTGCATAGGTGAGCGGCGAGGCCGCCTTGGGAAGCTCTGTACCGTGCGCATGTCCGTGGCAAATAGCGAATGCCGACACAATCAGGGCCGCGACCCACAGGGGCGGCCGCAGTTCGAGCGCGATCACAATACCGAGAACAACCGCCGACGCCGCCACTCCGATCTCAACGCCCGGAAGCGGAACCCCGCGCATGCCGAGCAGTCCGCCGAAAGACATAACCAGCGGAAAAGCTACGGGCAGAATCCAGATGGCCGGACGTTTTAGCTGAGCTCCCCAGATTCCTACGGCGACCATCGCGAGGACGTGGTCTAGTCCCGACAATGGATGAAGAAATCCGGTGATGAATCCCTTCGCTTGGCCAGGGACTGTGTGAGCAAAGGCCGGCGAGGAAAGAAAGGTGATGGCCGCGAAGGTCGCAACCCACCGCAGGGTCTTAGTGTGCCGGTGCTTCGTGTGCCGATACTTCAAAAAATGATTGCGCATCTTTGTAGGAACCAGAAGGAAGCTACCGATCCGATGGCATAGGCGGGGACGCGCCGCGTCCAGGCCGGCCAGCGGATTTCCAGGCTTCGCAAGGAGTAAATAAATGCCAGAAATACGGCGACGAATGCGAGTTGCCCCGCTTCTACGCCGAGGTTGAAGAACAGCAGAGACTGAGGGATGTCTCCCGATGGAATACCAAGCTTGGAGAGTGTTCCGGCGAACCCGAACCCGTGCAGCAGACCGAAGGCAAAGGCCACGATCCAGGGCTGACGATACGTCAAACCTTCTTTTCCTCGATCAGCTTTCCCGCGATGATGCTGGGCCAACTCCACGGCGAGGAAAACAATGCTCAGCGCGATGACTGCTTCGACCGGAGTGGGAGCGACGTGGATCACACCGAAAACGGCCAAGCCAAGCGTGATCGTGTGGGCGACCGTGAAGGCGGTAATTGTTCTGAGGAGCGGACCCAAGCCGCTGACGATCAGCAACAACCCCAATACGAATAGAAGATGATCGATTCCATACAGGATGTGACCAACTCCAAGAGTGATGTAGCCCCAGACATCGATTCTGTTTTTGCCATCTTTGTGGACGACAAAAGAAGTCTCTAACGGTTTGAGCATGCGCTGGACGCTGCTGCCGTCGGCAAATGTGATGCGCACGAGAACGTCGAGAATCGTCACGTTGAGACCCGAAATTGAAATGACCGCGCCCTCAAGGCCATTGGCCCCGCATTGCACACTTCCGCGTTCGATGATTGCTCCTGGCGCTTGCTCTGCAACCAATGGCTTCGTGATCGTGCAAGTCGGGGGAAACACCGGATAAATTGCCGGCGGCGGACCCTCAGCAGTAGGCACCTTCCAAACCAGATCGTATGATCCCGCCGGTCCGGTCTCTTGCAGTGCCAGATAACCGGGGAGGCTAGTGTGAGCGCGTGCCGGGACTGCGGCTACCGACAACACGCTCATCACCAGTCCCCAGGTCCATCCCCTGCGGGGTCGCCTGGCTCGGCAAGGGAAATCAATCCACATCTGGCACCGCTGCGTCGGAAGATCCGGACTTTCTAGACGGCGAGGACCGCTGAGCCTCCACGGCTGAGAGCGCGGCTTTGTCCACATGGACTTGATATTTTCTGCGGAGCTGGGCATAAAAAGTTTCACTCGTAGTTTGCAGGCGGTGATTTCTTAGATCCGTCAACACCTCACTCTGGACTTCGGCCAATTCTGGAACCCGAGACGGAAGCTTCTGGAGGATGCGGACCAGATGAAACCCATAACCGGATCGAAATGGGCCTACCCACGCGCTTGTGCCGGGCTCAAGCCGAAACAGTTTTCCCGCGAACTCCTCCCCAAAGAGTTCCTTGACCTGTTGTTCGGTTTGCAGAGGATATTCGTTTTGTAGCATGAAAGGGTCGCCCAGGGTGGAAAGCTGCGCCGAGGAAATCCCATGTGAACTGAGCCTTGCAAGCGCTCGACTGGCATCGTCTTCCGCCGCTGATCCACGCTTCGAAGTACTGAAGTAGATATGCGTAAAGGCCACCTGCGCGGGAATCCGGAAGGTGTCGCGATTCCGCTCAAAATATTCTTGAAGATCTTTGTCGGATGGAGTCGCCGAAGCAAGTTCTTGAGAAAGGAATTCCATTTTCTCGACCAGCCGGCGCCGAATAATGGTGTCGTCTTTGTCGAGGCCGGAAGCTAACGCTTCCCGGTACAGGATTTCATCGCGGACATAGTCATTGATCAAGCTCTCCATCTGCCTGGAATCCGCCGAGCGTCCCCACTGCCGGATCCACACTTCCTGAAGCCGCTGAATTTCAAGCGCCGATACTTGAATCCGGTTAGCGTTCGCATCGGGATTGGTAAAGTGCTCGAAAAGCGTTGCCAGGCCGAAGAGCACGGCACCGGCTACGAGAAAATGAAGAAGTGGCTCACGGGCAAATCGCTGCAGCAGCGCGGATCGGCCACGGCGCGCGACCGAGCGCCTATGAACATTTGGCCCAGTACGCGCAAGTCCGGCGGTCTCAATCGGAAGATCGAGTTGCTCAGCGATGGAATGCACTTCACATCCTCCAAACTCGCTCGTCTTACACTTGTTGGAGCGGTGGCAGCTTGTAATATCCGTTAAACAGGCGCTTCCGTCTCGAAGCCGGTCTTCTCCACTTTCAGGTCGTAGTGCCCGGGCACCAGGAGCGGGAAGGAATAATAGCCTTCAATGCCCGACGTCACTTCACGATGGTCGCCGGTTTCCACGCGAGTCAGTGTGACCTGCGCGCCTGCAACGGCCGCCTGGCTGGCATCTCGGATTTGTCCGGAAACCTGTGAATCCTGCGCTTTCAAAGTGATGGATGCAGCCGCAACCACCCAGATAAACAGCAACACACGCCCCAAGATCTTCATGACTGTCCTCTTATTTACGTTTATTTATGCTGCGAGTCGGCTTCTGAGGGGTTTGCTTCACCCTCAAGCACACGACCTCCGACGGCCGCAAATTGTTTGCGAGTCACTGCTGACAACCAAATTTCAGGGACTACTAGTGCGCGAAACTGCGGACGTACTTTGTATCCCGTGCGACCAAACGCTCGTTTGCCAAGCGCCTGGTCGGGGTACAACATCGCAGCTTCGTGAGAAGGGTGGGCATAAACTAGACGCAAGCGCGATTCACTGACCAAGTGGCCGCGTTGGAAGGGACCTTATATCAAGTATGTCTATCACGTCAATAGACATGATATTAAAACTTTTACTACACCTTATCGGAACTTCTTTTGAGCCTTTTGGCCCGCCCGACCGCTAACAGTCACGGTTGCAAGGAAGGCAACGCCGTCGCCCGCTCCATCGAGCGGCCAACAATGCGCTTGACTTGGGCAGAAACTTGAGCGCCACGCGCTGGCCTAGCTTAAGGTCATCCGCGCCGTAGAATTCCCCCATGCCCCCGCGCCCGAGCAACGACACCACGCGGTAGCGATCGGCGACCATGCTGCCGGGAGCGAAGTTGAACGCTGGGGACGGGTTGTTGGCAGAAACCGGGTCTAAGGTTATGCGGCGGCCACCTTGGGCCAATTCATCAGCTGAAATCGACATGGTTGGAGATGCGGCGAGCCCTGCGCCACAACGTTGGCACACTTCGACCGATTCGGCGTTCTGCGTTCCACAAACCTGGCAGCGAGTAGTCACGTTTACACTTTACGCAAAGAATTTGGGTCCGACCGATTCTGCACCCGGAACTGTTGTGTGTAAAGGATCAGCGCCATGGCAGCTTAGCCCACTTTGCGATGTGGGCCGCTATTGGACGATTGGTGGTTGGTCGGCCATCCGGTACTACTGCTAAATTCATCGACTGCCTTCGGTTTGCCAGTTGGCCAGGGACGACGGGGCTCTTCCCGAGAGATCATTCCATGTGAGGGTCTCGCAGTGGGTTGACCTCCGCTAAATCCTCGCGGGATACATGCTGAATCTGATTCCGAAGTGCAGAACGAATCTCGGAGTTTTCCGGCGCGTACTTGAGAGCTTCGGAATATGAGCTCACACACTTCTCGCGAGTTCGGGTCTTCAGGTAGAGATTTCCGAGCTGAATGTAAACGAAGTAGGCGGTCGGGTCGAGGTCGACGGAGCGACGAAATGCTTTTTCTGCCTCTGCATCATCGGGGTTTCCGCCATAAATCCTATTGATTCCACGCCAGTAAAATTCTGACGCCGCCTGTCCGGGCAGGTTTAATGTGCCACGGAAAATGAACAGATTCCCCAATCGTTTTGCAGGCTTGGTTTTGCGCAAGGCAGGACTATCCCAATACCGAGTTGCAATAAAGTCGGATGGCCCGGCAAAGATGGTGCCCGACCTTTCCGGGAGTTCGATGAGCGCAGCGTCACGTTTCTCGTCGCTGCCGAGGCAGTCGATACCTCTCGCGACCTTTTCTTCGTCCCAAATCCAATAGAGACAGACAGGCGGGGGGTCATTTGGTTTGACTTCCCGTTTGTAGTATCCCGCCAGTTCTTTTGACCTCTGTCCGAGGTTCACACCTTCATCGCTAAAGAGGTGATAGGCGTTCGAGGCGCCCCCGACGAACTCGTTGAAATATTCCCAGGGACGCATCTGCGGTAGGGCTGATACGACCGCAGCAACGAAAGCGGTCAGCACGGCAATTTTGAGTTGCCGCGTTTTGTAGGATAACGCCATCTCAAAACTGATCCCCGCGAAAACGGAAAGCAGAACAACCACCGGCAAAGCGTGACGAATTCCTGCATAGGTCGCGCCCCTCGAAAGCACGAGTAAAAACAAAAGCGCCGCGGTAAGCAGGATCACGCAAGGCAATATCCAGTCCGGCGGAATGCGGCGGGTGAAAAAGAGAAACAGTCCGATCAGCATCACTAGGATCAGACCTAATGGCACTTTGACAGCAATCATTGCGGGGAAGAAATATCTGGGGCCTCTAAAGTCGTATACCTTGCCAAAGATCAATTGAGGACTCTCGCGGCCCTCCATTCCGGCACGGATCGTGTCCGCAAAGCCCCAGAGGTAGGCGCGGGGCACCACGTGAGTCGTGGCCATCGTGGCTAGCATGGCGTGATAGGTGGGCGAAGCAACGTCGTTGATCTTGTCAACCAGCGGGCGGTTGAACGATTCCTGCCCAGCGGGAGACTCGGAATACCGGAACAGATAGGAAGCCCATAGCACCAGCATCGCTCCGCCCAGTATCGCGCCAAGTTTCACAACTCTAAGCCAGCGCGAGTGGCTTGGCGATTCAAGCGGCAGGACGATAGCAACTACGGCACCAATGAGAGCTATGCCCACCGCAACGACGGGTGCGGAATGCTTTGCGGTCAAAGCAAGCCCGAGAAACGCGGAGCAAGCGGCAAGGTCGGTCCAGATCCAATCACGAAAGGCTCTAGCGGCGAGGACAACAGCCGTAGTCGAGAGGAGCGCCACCGGCAGATCGGTCATGACAACGGGCAGGTGCGCAGCAACCGTCGGGTCGATAGCGAGGAAGAGAAGAGTACCGAGAGAAACACCGGCGTTAAAAACACGCTCCAGCGCAAATGCCAAAGCGAGCAACAGGAGGCCGTTCAACCCGTACATTGCCACTCTTGCGCGCCGCTGGACAGAGTCGGGATCGTTTTGTCGGAAGACGGCAAGATTCGCAAAGGCCCGTTCTCCCGGCTTGTCGTTGAATTGGCGAAGTGAATCCAGTCGAAATCCTGTTGAATGAATGACAATACCCACCCAAAGTTTTACGAGAGGCGGGTGCTCGGGATTGATTCGGAAATCGTGGTACTTCACATAAGAGACGCCAGCGGCGATGTGGTAGGCCTCATCGATGGTAAAGCCATCCAAGCGGGTTGCGATGGACGAACGCAGGATTGCCAGCGCAACCAGGAGAAGGGCAAGCCACATAAAAGCGCCGCGTTTTGTGGTGAACAGGTTCGCCTGCGTAACGCGTGGTAGGGTGGATATCTGTTTAGCCATCTAGCCAGCCGAATGTTTGTATGGGTTCCTTGGACGAGTGTTTATACCATTGGCCACCGCGGGATGGTAGAGGAATGGAAGTTGCGGAGACCCGAGTAGGTCCTATCTCGGAATATGACGGATGGAGATGAGTGCCAAGGCTTGGTTTCGAAAGTTATTACTTCCGACTTGCCCTCACTCGGTCGCGATCCCGCGAGAGTTGATGATATCGCTTGGGCGTGCCCTTGTCTGTGTGGTTGGATGCACGAGAATATCTAGAGTCTTTCAGGCTTATGAGTCGGAGTCTACTGGAGCTTGGCGTATTCCGCTTGGGCTTGATGGAGGATCGGGATGCCGGGGTCCGCGTCTTTCCAGAGGACAAGGAAGTCTTGATATGCCGCTCTTGCTTTGATCTGATCTCCAGACTGTGCGTAAGCTCTTCCCAGTTGCAAGCGTGCCATCGCGCCTACAGGGTCGCCGAAAACGAGCCCTCGGTGATTGAGAATTTTCTGGAATTCCATGGCGGCCTCGGCGCCCTGGTGCGAGGCCAGATACGCCTCGCCGCGCACATAGGTAGGATAGAGGCTCCCGAAGAACGCAATGAAGTCGATTCCCGGCACGGCCAACTCATAAGGAATGGCGATTTGTAGGAGTTCGATAGCCTTTCTAGGATCATTGTTTTTCAATGCGAGAAGCGCGCGAAGCGTTGGCATGTAATTGAACTGGACTGACGTATCCTCCGGGAACCGCCTTTCCAGATCGTTTGCCAGCATTAGTGAGCGGGAAGAATCCCCCGAGAGTGCGAGGGCGAAGGCTGCGCCGTACTCCACATCCCGGCCCTTTGAAAGATCCAGTGCTGCCATCGCGCTTTGCCTTGCCGCTAGCGCATTCCCGAAAAAGGCCTCCCAAACCGCTACTCCCGTTTCGTATGTAGCCGCCCTTTCCCGCTGACCCGCCTGCTGAGCCAGATCAATGGCACGGCGCGACATCCTCCCCGCCAGACGCAACTGGCCAGAACGAGCCAACACGAGAGCCTCGGAGTGAGAAATCCAGTCCTCCGCTCCGGGCTTGCCTTTAGCGAGAGCAGTTTCCCGACCCATTCCCGTCTCATCATCTTTTAAGAATGCGATTTGGTATCGCAGGAGTAATAGCTCAGGGATTTCGATTTTGCGCTCGGAGGCTCGCTGAAGGGTGTTCTGAGCATCCGTTAGGCGGTCCAGGTAAGAGTAGCTGTAAGCGAGATTGACATACCCGGGAGTGGAGTCCGGATCCAGCCCGATCGCTTTTTTTGCTTCCTCAACCGATTCTTCATAGTGGCCAGAGCCTTGGCAGATGAACCCCGACATCAAGCCGTGCGGAACGGAGTCACGAGG
>JBEKWZ010000015.1:0-13770 GCA_049512555.1 Candidatus Sulfotelmatobacter sp.
AAACGGGCCAGGGCAACGTGAGCGGCGCGAACCCGGGAGTCGTCGCCGTCGACTTCGAGCGCCTTGGCGATCACGGCCTCGGCGCTTTCCAGGTCGCCGCGTTCGCGAGCTGAGTCGGCCTGGCGCAGGTATCCTTCTACGAGTTCTCTGCGGCGTTTTTTCTGGCGGACCGTTTCCAGAAGTTCCGACAATTCCGAATTCGCCGGATCGAGACCACAAGCCTCCTGCAGATCGCCGATGGCTTCTTCATAACGCCTGTCGGCGGCGGCTTCCTCGGCTTGCTGGCGCAACTTGCGGACCTGCTCCGCGCGCTGCCGCATGGTCAGGTTTTGCTGCACCTGTGCAATCAGCTGGCGCGCCCGCGTATGCTGGCTATCTACTTTTAGCAACTGCAGCAGGATGTCTCGGGCCGCCGTGTATTGATCTTCCTGCACCAGGCGCTCGGCCCGCTCGATCCACTCGCCGACCTGTTCCTTTTTCAATTCGTGAGCGAGCGAAGAGACCTCGGCCGCCATTTCGTCCGCAGTGGAGTAACGGTCATTCGGATTCTTCGCCAGCGTCCGATCAAGAATGGCATCGAGAGCTGGAGGATAATTCTGAAGAAATTGACTCAACGGCGGATGATTCCCAGACAGAATCTGCTGCACCATGGCATAGTCGCCGGTGAAAGGGAGCTGGCCGGTCAGCAATTCGAACAGCATGACTCCCACCGAAAAAATGTCGGAGCGGCCGTCGAAGGGCTCATTTTTCAGCCGTTCCGGCGCCATGTACTGAATGGTGCCGATCACATGTCCCGTGCGCGTAAGGTGGCCGTCGGTTTTTTCCTGGCGGGCGATGCCGAAGTCGAGCAGCTTTACGATGCCATCGGACTGCACGATCACGTTGGCAGGCTTGACGTCGCGATGGATCACATCATTGCGATGGGCGTAACCCAGCGCGTAACAAACCTGTTCGATGATCTTCAGCTTGAAGGCGAGCGGCAGAGACTGACCGGAGTGGATAAGCTTGTCCAGCGGATCGCCGGACAAGTATTCCATGACGATGTAAGGGAAGCCGTCCTGCTCGCCCAAGTCATACACGATGACGATGTTGGGATGCTTCAGCGCCCCTGTCTTGGCGGCCTCGCGATAAAAACGCTGCAGCATTTCCTGGTCGCCGGTGAAGCCTTCAGTGACAGTCTTGATCGCGACCTCGCGGTTCAGTTGGCGATCGAATGCGCGATAGACCATGCCCATTCCACCGCGACCGAGTAGATCGATCACGTCGTACTTGCCAATTCGTTTGGTTGGTGGAGTGGTCACGAGATTTGTTTTCGACTTACGCGGAAGGCTGGGGAAAGCCTTCGTTAACGATTTGCGCCGGAATCGATCGCGCCGGGAATCGCGTCCAGCCGCCGAACAAGTTTACTCCTGCCTCGCCCACCGGACCAGCCGATGCGATCTCGCGGAACCTATGCAGACCCGCCCGTCCAGACCATGTTGAAGTTATCCCGCAGGTACTTCTTGGCTTCCTCGCGTTCCGGCGTCGGCGTGTCGGGAGTCGAGTTCAGGTACAGGATGTAAGCTTCAGCGGTGCCGTCAGTGTCGTTGTCCATGACGTGCTTGCGCGCCTGCGCCAGAATCTTGCCGGGAAGTGACTTGACCTTCTCCTTCACTTCGTCAATCAAAGCGATGCGGGCAGCGATTTCGACATCGCCAAGGAACTGCGCTTCATCGGGTGGAGAACCGCCTTGCTTCACGCCCTTTGTGTCGGTCGGATTTACGTTTTCCATCATCACGAATTGCTTCTGATTCGACCTTTTGACCGACGGATTCGATGCGATGGTATTGCCGTTGGAGTCGACGACGCGGAATCCAAGCTCAACCACGGCGCTCAAGTCGATGGTCCTACGCGTATAGCTGTAGGGCTTGACCACATCGCTCAGAATTGTTTTCGGGATGGTGTCGAGTTTAGCGTGCGCCTGCGACACTTTCTTTTGCGCCGCATCGACCACGTCGGTCGCGGCTTCAATGTCTTTTTTCTTGCCGTGCGCCTGCGCTCCTTCCAGAATCTTCTGCTGTTTCTGCAACTCCAGGTTGGCGTCCTCGTAATCGCGGTTTGCCTTGTTCCAGTCTTCGTTCGGTACTTCTCGTTCACTGGCGCGGTATTCAGAATCCAGCGACTCGATTGTCGGTTTCGAAACCGGCCGGTGTTCGAGCACGTCACCGATCAGCGTGAAATTCGGATCGACGGGCGTTGCATCGGAGGCGCGAATGATTCTGACCGGAAGATTTGTCGTTTCGAGGCCGGTGGCAATCGCATCCTGAAGCTGATCCGCGAACCCCGCGCTGTCGCGCCGCGAGGTCTGGTCGCGGAACACCACTTTGATCGAAAGTGTGGAACGTACGTTGTGAATGGCGGTGTACTTAGTGCGTTCGTCGCGCACATCGTCGCGGTTCGACTGGTACTGCTGGGCTTCGTCGAGGTAGAGCCAAGCCAAACCGACACCCGATCCGAGCGGCTTGTCGAGAAATTTTTTCGCCTGCACTACGTAGTAGTCGCTGAGAGT
The DNA here is from genome assembly GCA_049512555.1 of Candidatus Sulfotelmatobacter sp. Classification (GTDB taxonomy): domain Bacteria; phylum Acidobacteriota; class Terriglobia; order Terriglobales; family Acidobacteriaceae; genus Sulfotelmatobacter. The sequence goes on from JBEKWZ010000015.1 coordinate 2,549, forward strand.
TTGAGCGAGCACTTCCAGGCGGAGTTTCAGGTCCTGATCGTCGGGGCGCAGGGTGCTCGCGGCTTGCAGATAGTTATAAGCCCTCTGCACGCCGATCTCGTCGGTTCGTCCCTGGATCGGAACGTGCGCATCTTTCAGTTTCTTGGCCTCGTCCGAAGCACTCTTTACATAGTCCGGTTCGAGTGCCTGCATCTGATCTTTCACCAAGGCACGCTGCGCATCCGGCAGCTTGGCCAGAACTTCGTAGGCTTCGATGAAGTACTTCTGCTGCTGCAGCGCAGTGCTCTGCTGCACCGCGGCGTCCGCGGCAGCCTGATTTGACGACGATACAAACTGCGCGTGTGCCTGCTGGAGGGCGTTTGCGGCTTCAGGCGTAGCTTTGAGGTCCGCAGCTTTCTTGTACTCCTCGACCGCGTCGCGCCACTTCTGCGCGGAAGCGGCGGTCTTGCCGCGATCGAAGTGGAACTTGTATGTGTTGTCGATAACGGCGGCGATCCGCGGTTCTTCATCGGCGAAAGAACGGAAGTCAGCCACGGCGGTGACGGCCTCATCGTAGCGCTGAGAGGACATCATCGACTCGGCACTGCGCAGCGCGGCGTCGACCCGTTTGCTCTCCTCCGCAACCTTGCTCTGCAGAGTCAGCCCCTGGTCAAAATGAGAGTTGACCTCTAAGGCGTGGTCAGCCAGTTGGCGGGCGTTGGCCAGATGAACATATCCGGCTGTGCGGCCGGCCAGCGCTTGCTTGTAAGCTTGCAGTTCGGCGTTGCCCTTGCCCACGACAAGCACCAATTCCGCGCGAACACTTTCGTGAAGTTTCGCAGCCCCATCGTTGCCGGGGAGCAAATTGCCGGATTGATCGGCACGCAAGAAGGCCGTTTTGAGTTCAGGATAAGCAGGCGCGTTGGTTGAGGCGGACGCGTGGTATGAAGCCAATCCGTCTTCGCCCTCTTTCAGAAGGATGGCCGCGAGAGCCTGCTTGCCGAAATCGGTGTGTGCGGCTTTGGGATAGCGGCTTAGATAGTCCTGCCACTGAGCTACCGAGTGAGCGCGCTCGGCGCGAAGGTACTCACCCAGTTCCGTATCAGGCGCGGCGACGAATACGATCTTCACGCCTGGCTTGAACGGTGGCAGATCGGTCGTTCCCTCGGGCGATGAACTCAGCACCTTCCCCTGCAGTGCCGCCTTGTCCGCAAGTTGCGCCGGAGTAAGATTCTCGTCCTTGTCGAACTTCAGGTTGGAGGGAACCACACACTCCGCCGCCGCACCGCGCGTAAGGTTCATGACGCCCTGGGCATCACGCTCCAGCGATGTCACCGAGGAATTGAGCGGGATCTTGAGCAGCTTGCCGTAAGAGGACTTGTTGATCTGAGCCGCACCACCGCAGGAACGGACTTCTGCCTTGCCATTGATGAGCAGGTCGCTCACCTGAACGAAGGTGGGGCCGTTTGGTCCATCAAACAGTTCGATCGCCGTTAGGGGAACATCCTTGGAGTGAACTGCGGAACCTGTGAAAAAAACCAACGCCAGAGCCAGGCACGCCCTCTTCACAAAAGACGGCGGACACAATTCTCCAGGAAACTTCGGACGTCGTGGCATAGACTCCCCGAGATAACGGCAACAGCCATAAATTCGCCTACGCAGGTGCCCCGTATCATACTCACAGTTCGGACGAAGTCAAGCGCCCCCAAGTGGTGGAAGCGGGCACGAGAGTGCCATCGATAGGCCGCGTAATCATTTGCTTGGGGTGCTGATTTGGCGTAACCTACACCCGAGTTTCGAGCCCGTCGAAACCCGAAGAATGAAGCTGTAAACGCCGCAGTGAAGAACGACGCAGCGAAGATTGTCGAGCGAAGATTGGCCCAGTAAAGCATGGCGCAGTACGAGCAGAAAACCGACAGCCGGGAATTCGAGGTAGCCAATCCTGACCAGCACACAGGTCCGTGGGGCGGCAACTCGCCTGCGGATGCCGCGGACATCGCGATTCGGCTTTGGGGTGCATCGCGGCCGGACCGTCGCGTTCCCCTGACCTGGAAAACCGAAAGCGTTCTGGTTTACATGATTGCGGATCTGGTGAGCGCGAGCCGCGGCCGTATTGCCGAGGAGTCGCAGTCCGTTCTGGCCGCGCACTTCGACACGTGCCGGCAAGCAGTGGTTGCGGCGAAGCGGATTCAGACTGCAATCCTGGAATTCCTGAGCTGCCGCCCGGGCGAACGAAGCGGCGGCGCCATCCTGATTTATCAGCCGAGGACGATGGACCCGGCAGGTCCGAGCAGCGAGCTGGTGCAGCTCGAATTGGGGCAGGCCAAGCCCGGTCAGATCCTGCTGGCGGAGAATGTTTTCCGGCGAATGCGTGATCTTCCCGGCATGGAGTTTGTGACCGTACCCGGCGAAACGAGTGGATATTCGCCGACTGGACTGGCGGAACTGGTCTGGACAACCCCGGACCGAATCGCCCTGATGCAAGAGTCGGTTGGCGATGGGGCCGAGCCGATCGCCGACGCTCCGCCTGTGGGTGCAACCCTGATCGTGAATTCCCCGATCCTGGATTCTTCGTTTGCACGCCGCGGGCCGACGACGGACAATACTGCGGTGCCGACGGCGCGCTCGCAAGACTACATCGTTAAAGATCGCGCCAATGATCGCGCCGAAAAAGATCACCCGGAAACTGGGTCGCGTCGAGCCACCGCGTCAACTCAGAAGGCAATCAGTTCTCTGACCGAAGAACTTGAGATCGGCGAGCGTCCGCTGTTCACACGCACTCGGGTGATCCTTGGCGTGGTCGCGGTGGTTCTGGTGGCGGCGCTAATCGCCGTGTTTTACCAGCCGACGCGCGTTGTCAAACCCCAGACTCCGCAGACGCAGAGACCGACCCCGGCGACTGCAGCGGGAAACACCGACCAGACACCAGTTGCGGACTTACCGCAATCCCAGACCGCACAGCCCGAACAGGAACCCCCGAAGCCGGCAGCCAAACCGCCCGCAGCAGTCAGGAAGCCGCCCGCGCAGAGCGTCACGAAAAACAAAAAAGATACCCAGACCCAAGAGATCAAGACCGAAGACAGCAAAGATACGTCGGAGCCGCCAGCAGTCGTCGATGAATCCGGCAACTGGGCGCTCAGCGACATTCCTCGCCTGCTCACCATGGCTGGAAACGATATGGGAGATGGCAAGTATGACAAGGCGCGGCGGGAGTACCGCATCGTTCTGCGGCTGCAGCCGAAGAATCAGCCTGCATTGGACGGAATCAGTAAGCTCAACAAGATTCAGAGTGACCAGCAGTAAGGCCCGCGGTTCTTAGATCTAAAGTTCTAGAGATCCAACTTCTCAAGGTCAAAGCGCAACGCACCGAAAGGAGCTGTCGATGCCGAAACCCTTCGACTTCGGTGGAGTTAATCTGTCGGCGGGCGAAGACAGCTCAGGCGCCCATCCCATGCCGGAAACTCCGTTTTGCATCGCCATTCTCGGAGACTTCACCGGACGCGCCAATCGCGGAATCTCCGACGCCAAAACAATCGGCAAACGCCGCGCCTGGCTGGTCGATCGTGACAACTTCGACGAAGTGCTCGCGCGCTCAGGCGCTGAAATTCAGTTGCCCATGGACGAGAGCGGGGCGTTACATTTGCGGTTTTCCGAGATCGACGACTTTCATCCTGACCGCATTTTCCAGCGTCTCGAGATCTTCGCCAAACTGCGCGACCTGCGCCGCCGCGTGCAAGATCCTTCGAGCTTCCCGAAAGTGGCGGAGGAATTGGGCCTGCATTCGGGCGAGGCGACGTCGCTGCCGGCAAAGCCCGCGCCCGCTCGCGCGATTGCGCCCAGCCCGGTGCAGTTAGCGTCCGGCAGCCTGCTGGATGAAATGATCGCGCAGACGGAAGCTCGCGGCGTCACGGATCGGCCTCGTCGCTCAACCGACGAGATACACGATTTTGCACAGCGGGTAGTGGCTGAGCATCTGGTGAGCACTCCTGACCCTCGCCAGCCGGAGATCGTCGCGGTCATCGATCGCGCCATCGGATCGCTGATGAGAGCGATTCTGCACAATCCAGATTTTCAGGCGCTGGAAGCCGCGTGGCGCGCAACTTTTCTGCTGGTCCGTCAACTCGAAACCGGTTCGCAGCTCAAGCTCTACCTGGTCGACATTTCGAAGCAGGAACTGGCGGCCGACTTAAGCTCGGCTACCGACCTGCGGGCGACCGGGCTCTACCGGCTCCTGGTGGAGCAGACCGTTGAGACGCCGGGAGCGGAACCGTGGTCCATCATCGTGGGGAACTACAGCTTCGGCTCGTCGAGCGACGACGCACAACTCCTATCACGGTTGGCCAAGATCGCGAGCCGCGCCCGGGCTCCGTTCCTGGCGGCGGCCAGCCCGCGACTTCTAGGGTGTTCTTCATTGGCCGCGACCCCGCATCCGAGAGAGTGGAAAGTCCGGGAGCCAGAACTCGCGCGGGCCTGGGCCGAACTCCGGCGCCTGCCGGAAGTCGGTTCCATCGGACTGGCGCTTCCGCGGTTCTTACTGCGCTTGCCGTACGGAAAGAAAACCTCACCGATCGAGTCATTCGAATTCGAGGAGTTCCCAGAAACGCCAGTGCATGAGGAATACCTGTGGGGCAATCCGGGATTCGCGCTTGCGCTGCTGCTCGCGCAATCCTTCAGCGAGGCGGGATGGGAGATGCGTCCCGGCAGTGCCATGGAAATCGACCAGCTGCCGCTTCATATCAGCCCGAAGGCAGGCGAATCCCAGGCGAAGCCGTGCTCCGAGGTTCTGCTCACCGAGGATGCAGTCGAGCGCATATTGGACGAAGGCCTCATGCCCCTGGTCTCGTTCAAGGACCGTGACCGGGTCCGGCTGGCAAGATTTCAGTCGATTGCCGACCCGCAGTGTGGCCTGGCCGGACGGTGGAGCAATTAAACCTGTCATCGATCGACTGCCCTCGCCGGGGAAACCCTAGTCTGGGCCTTCCGCCGCCCGCGCGTGGGCGTTCTGAGTACGCAAGTTCTCGGCTGAACGGCAGCGGCTATCCGAATCTTTTCCCACCTGTGAAAATAATTTCCCCCCGAATGACCCTTTTCTTACCGCTTTTACGCTTTATACATTGTGGGGTCGTATTCTGGAGTGGGCCAAGAAATGCGGATTCATTCCGGGGAAAAGCGTTTTTTATCAAGAAAATGGGCTTCGTGCTTGACTGTGGATATACCTTGTGATAAACCGTTGCACCACGACCCGTACGGTCAGATTGCGACTGTCTGGCCACCCTCGGGATGGGGGTCCCCTGACCGCTACGTTCCCCGGTCGACTGCAATAACGAATTCGTAACTCTATAAGGCACTTCCTCGAAAACTGCGAAGAAGTAGGGAGAAAACATGGCAAAACCGAGCACACAGCACAAATTGGACCGGGTGCGACCGCCCCGGGTTCAGATTACTTATGACGTTGAGACCGGCGGCGCGATTGAAATCAAAGAACTGCCGTTCGTGGTCGGCGTCCTTGGCGACTTCACCGGACAACCTGAACAACCGCTACCCAAGTTGAAAGAGCGCCGCTTTGTCGAAGTGACGCCCGACAACTTCGATTCAGTCCTGGAGAGCATGAAACCGCATCTGTCGTTTGCGGTGGAAAACAAGCTGAGCGAAGACTCCAGCGCCGGCCAACTCCGCGTGGATCTGAAGTTCAAGAGCCTGGAAGACTTCGAGCCCGAGCAGGTGGCGAGGCAAGTGAAGCCGCTGAAGGAACTGCTGGACCTGCGGACCCGGCTCAACGATCTGAAGGGCACACTGCAGACCAACGATAAGCTGGACGAAGCCTTGCTCGACGCCGTCAGCAAGACTGAGAAGCTCGACAAACTGAAAGCCGAAGTCGGCGAGAAGGGGGAGCCCAATGCCTGAGACCCAGAAAGTTGCTGGTAATACGGCCGTTGCAGAACAGGTCGCGGAATCGAGTCTGCTCGACCAGATTGTGGAAAAGGGAAGATTCAGCGATCCGACCGCGCGCGAGCGCGGCAAGGGGCTGATCAAGGAATTCGTTGCCCAGGTTCTTGAAGGGTCAATGACGCTGGGGCGCGATGCCGATCAGATGATCTCCGCGCGCGTAGCGCAGATCGACCATCTGATCTCGTTGCAGCTCAACGAGGTTTTGCACAACGAACAGTTCCAGAAGCTGGAATCCACCTGGCGCGGACTGAAGTATCTCCTCGACCAGTCGGAAACCGGCACGCAACTGAAGATTCGCATCCTGAATGCTTCGAAAAAAGATTTGTTGCGCGACTTACAGCGCGCTCCCGAGTTTGATCAGAGTGCGATGTTCAAAAAGGTCTACGAGGAAGAATACGGCATCTTCGGCGGCGAGCCCTTCGGCGCGCTGGTCGGCGATTACGAATTCAGCAAACATCCCGAAGACCTGGAACTGCTGGAGAAAGTCTCGCAGGTCGCGGCCGCCGCGCATGCGCCGTTCCTTTCGGCCGCGTCGCCGGAATTGCTTAACATGGACAGCTTCACCAACCTGGATCAGCCGCGCGATATCGGCAAGATCTTTGACAGCACCGAGTACGCCAAGTGGAAGGGATTCCGCGAGAGCGAAGACTCGAAGTATGTCTGCCTGACCTGCCCGCGCATCCTGATGCGGCTGCCGTACGGCCGGGATACGGCTCCGGTTGAGGGCTTCAACTTCGAGGAAGGTGTGGACGGAACGGATCACTCGAAATATCTCTGGGGCAATTCCGCATACGCGCTGGCTTCGAAAATGACGCAGGCCTTCGCCACCTACGGGTGGTGCGTGGCTATTCGCGGCGTTGAAGGCGGCGGCCTGGTCGACGGGCTTCCTTCCCATACCTTCCGCACCGATGAGGGCGACGTGGCGCTGAAGTGCCCGACAGAAATCGCCATCACCGACCGTCGCGAAAAGGAATTGGCGGATCAGGGACTGGTCTCGCTGGTTCACTGCAAGGGCACGGACAAGGCTGCATTTTTCAGCATCCAGTCCTGCAACAAGCCGAAGCTGTATGACAGCGATTCGGCCACGGCGAATGCTCGCCTTTCGTCGCAACTGCCCTACATGATGGCAACCTGCCGCTTCGCGCACTATCTGAAGGCGATGATGCGCGACAAGATTGGCGGCTTCATGTCGAAGGACGAATGCTGGCGGTTCCTGAATCGCTGGATCAGCAAATATGTGACGCAGGATGACAAGGCCAATCAGACCACGAAGGCCAAGTTCCCTCTGCGAGAAGCGCGCGTGGACGTGGAAGAAGTCAAAGGCAAACCTGGCGTTTACCGGGCCATTGCTTACCTTCGGCCACACTTTCAACTGGATGAACTCAATGTATCGCTCCGGCTGGTGGCGGAGTTGCCGGCTGCTGCGAAGTAAATTGAACCGCTGTACCGTCCGGAGCTTTAAACAAGGCCCTCAGGGTGCCTTGACTTTCAATCGTGTGATTTAGGAGGAGTTGCTTATGGCAAGTGATGCGTATCTTTTGATTGATGGAATCAACGGGGAATCCCAGGCGCAAGGGATGACTAACAATATTGAGCTGGACAGCTTTTCGTTCGGCGCTTCGAACCCCGCTGACGTCGGCGGAGGCGGTCTGTCCGCCGGGAAATGCTCCCTGTCGGACTTCAGCTTCACGTGTGCGGTGGATCAGGCAAGCTACCAGATTCTAAAAGCCCTGTACACCGGCCAACACATCGCCACAACCACGTTCTCTCTTCGCAAGTCGACAGGCGCCGCGACTCCCTACACCTACCTGTCGGTCGTGATGACCAATTGCTACCTCACGAGCGACAGCATCGGCGGAGGTGCACTCGGCGTACCCTCCATGAGCGTCAGCGTTGCGTACGAGCAGATCCTGTACACGTACTACACGCAGAATACGCAGACTGGTGCGGTGACGCAGGCAGGAGCCGCAACTTACAACATTGGCGCCGTGCAGCAGAGCTAGTCAATCGGCGACTAAACGTTGGTTCGAATCTGGAGGCATCTCCGCAGCCGGCTTTTGTCCGGAGCGGAGGTGCCTCCACGCTCTACAGCCAACTTCCGGCGGAATGATTTTCTCCGTGACGTAATTCGGCCGGTGGTGGTTTGCAGAATCCATTCCAGATCGTGAGTGCGCGATGACTCCACTAGAGCTCTACCGGGCAGGTCGGCTGACGGATGCAATCAAGGCGTTGAGCGCCGAATTGCGCGACAATCCCACTGACATCAAGCGCCGTACCTTCCTCTTTGAACTCCTCTGCTTTGCGGGCGAGTATGATCGCGCGGATAAGCAGCTGGAAGTGTTAGGACAGGCCGGGCCGGAAAGCGAATTGGGTGTTCTGCTTTATCGCAGCGCGCTATTTGCCGAGCGCCAGCGCCATGATTTATTCGAGCGTGGCGAACTTCCCGCCGAAAAGGATGACGCCGAATCGAATCGCGGCGGAGTGGCCAACGACAAGCCCTTCAGTTATTTCTCCGACGCTGATCCCAGAACCGGCGCCAGGCTCGAGCTGTTTGCCGCGGGAAACTATTTGCTGCTTCCGCTGGAGCACGTAGCCTCTATCCAAATCCCTCCGCCCCAACGACTGCGCGATCTTCTTTGGACGCCGGCCGCGGTTCGCACCACGCCTTCGTTTAAAGGTACGGAACTAGGGGAAGTGCTGCTTCCGGTGCTCGCTCCGTTCTCCTGGCGGCATCCCGATGAAGCGGTGCGCCTGGGACGCATGACCGTCTGGGAAAAGCCGCAAGGTTCCGAATATCAAGTTCCGTTTGGACAAAAGATGTGGATGGTGGACGAAGAGGACATCTCATTCCTTGAATTGCGCGCCCTCGAGTTCAACCCGGCCTCCGTGGCCGCCTAATCTATCATGCCCCTTCCCGACGATCTGTTGAACCCCATAGAAGGGCCGAATCCCAGTGGCGCGAACCTGCGCTACGATCCGACCTATGACAAGATCAAAGAAGCGCGGCGCGAGGAAGACCAGCCTCCGCCGGGAATGACCGAGCGAGACCGCAAAGTTCCGGATAACCCACTCGTCATCAAACTTGCCACCGAACTCCTCACCAAGAAAACCAAAGACCTGCAGGTTGCGGCTTGGCTCACCGAGGCGTGGCTCAAGCAGAGAGGTTTTGGCGGGCTGAAGGATGGTCTCGCGTTATGTTTGGGTCTGGTCGACAAGTTCTGGGACACGGTGTACCCCGAACTGGAAGACGGCGATGCGCAATCCCGCGGAGCGCCGCTGGGATTCATCGGAGTGAAGCTCGAGATTCCGATAAAATTTGTGCCGGTGGTGGAAAAGTCCACCTATGGCCAGCTTGATTACCAGCAATCTCGGGATTTGGGCTATGAGGATCAGGCCAAGACCGACGAAGCCAAGAAAAACCGCGCCGCCGCGGTCAAGGAAGGCAAGCTCGCTCCCGAGGTTTTCGATAAGGTTTTCGAGGAGACGCCAAAGAAGTTTTACGCGCAAGCCGAGCAGGACCTTGACGCGTGCTTGAGCACTCTCGCCCAACTGAGCCAGCTGTGCGACGAGAAGTTCGGAGATGACGGGCCTGCCTTTGGTTCATTGAAGAAGTCGCTCGAAGCGGAGCGGCATCTGATTCACGGGTTTCTGCAGAAGAAGCGCGAGAAGGAACCCGATCCGGTGGAAGTGGTCCCGACCGACGCTGCAGGCGCAGAAGGAGAAGCTGCGGCTGCGGAAGGCGGAGGCGCCGTTCGAACCGGCGTTCTGATTTCGCTCGATAATTCGTCGGAACCCGCAGACCGAGTCGACGCGATTAAGAAAGTGGCAGAGGCGGCGGCGTTTCTGCGGCGACGTGAGCCCAACAGTCCGGCTTCCTATTTGATGTTGCGCGGCCTGCGCTGGGGAGAGTTGCGTGCGGCCATTGACCTGGCGGACCCTACGCTGCTGGAAGCTCCGCCCACTGAACTTCGCCGGCATTTGAAAAAGCTGCTGCTGGACAAAAAATACGAGCAATTGCTGGAAGCCGCCGAGAGCGCGATGGCGCTGCCCTGCAGCCGCGCCTGGCTCGACCTGCAGCGTTTTGTAGTCGAGGCGTGCGATGCTCTGGGCAGCGGGTACGAAGCGATTGCGCGAGCGATTCGTTCAGAATTGAAGGCGCTGGTCACTGATATTCCGCAGTTGCTCGATGCCACGCTAATGGACGAGACTCCAGCCGCGAATGCCGAGACCCGTGCCTGGTTGGTGGCTCTAACCCAGACGCCCCCTGCGCCTGGTGCCGCGGCGGAATCTCCGCTGCAGGCCGCGGCCAGTTCCAACGGCCTGGGATCGCGATGGCCGGGTCAGCCGACCGACGCATATGCCTTGGCAGTGCAAGCGCTGCGCGAAGGACAGGAACGCAAGGCGTTCGAAATTCTGCAGCAGGATATTGCACGCAAGCGCTCGGGACGCGAGCGCTTCCGCCGCCGCATGCAATTGGTGGAGATCTGCGCATCCACCAACAAGCCAAACGTGGCGCAGCCCATCCTCGACGATTTAGCGGCCGCCATCGAGAATCACAAGCTCGACGAGTGGGAAGATCCGGGCATGGTCGCGGGAGCTCTGGCCACGATCATGAAGATGAGCATCAGAATTCAGGCGGACAAGGCGCAACAGCAGAAATTGTTCGAGCGCATCTGCCGCCTCGATCCGGCGCAGGCGCTCGGAGACGGGAAGTAATTTATGCCCAGACGAGACGCTACCGGACCGGTCACGCTCTCGGTGCTGGACCGGCTCATCGATCGCGATCCGAAGAACAGCGCGGAAGTTCCCCTTACCCGCGCGCAATCCCTGCGCGAACTGAAGCTGGCTCTGAAACGCGATCTGGAGTGGCTGCTCAATACCAGACGGACCATCGAACCTGCGCCCGACTCAGCCCGCGAGACCGTGCGTTCGGTCTACCAGTACGGGTTTGCCGACATAACTTCCAAATCGGTTCTGTCTACCCGCGACCATAGCGACATAATCCGCGATATGGAATCATCGATCGCAATTTTTGAACCACGTTTGAAACGTGCCAAGGTGCGCATGGAAGCGGTGGAAGGCAGTTATCGCAGCCTGAAGTTCGTGATCGAGGGACTGTTATGCATGGATCCTGCGCCCGAGCCCGTGCGTTTCGATACCATCCTCGAGTTGGGCAAAGGCGAGTACGAAATCAAGGGAGCCGACCTTGCGCAATGAGCTGAGGAATTACTACGAGAGCGAGCTCACGTTCTTGCGCCAGATCGGTGCGGAGTTCGCCGACAAGTATCCGAAGA
>JBEKWZ010000016.1:0-13580 GCA_049512555.1 Candidatus Sulfotelmatobacter sp.
GCACGGTGTTGAATGCGGTGGGGCGCGCGCCGATGCTACCCACACGCAGGTTGCGCAGGCCGTTGGCTACGCGGCACACGGCGGCAAACCACGCGAGGTCGTGCTGAAAATCCTTCGAGTCGGGACTGACCGTGTGCAGCCTGGTCAGCGAATACGGGATGCCGTACTGCCGGAGGTTGTTGCAGGCGGACATTTTTCCGCAGAAACTGTCGCGGCGGTGCAGGATGGTCATCTTAGACGCATCATCGGGAGTGGCCTGAACCAGCACAGGGACGTCGAGGCGGGCGAGCCGCAGAGTGTCGGCGATGGCGCGCTCGTCACCGAAGTTGGGCAGCGAGACGATCACGCCGTCGAGCAGGTTACTATTCTTGCGGAACAGGGCGGCGCAGCGCTTGGCTTCGTCGTGAGTCTCAACGGCGCCGTGCTTGCTGTCTTCCGGGCTGAGCACCACGCAATCCATGCCAGCCTTAGCGAGCGCCTGAATCATTTCCTCGCGCCCGGACTGCGCCAACTGGCCGGGAAAAAATCCGCGGTTCCCAATGATGACGCCCATCGTCATTTTCTTTTCAGAGAACTTCTGGTCAGACATAAGGATCCCTCTTCTTCTATGAATTGATTAAGACTTCTCTGCGGCCATACGCGCACGTTCGCGCGCAGGCGAAAAACGCAGGCTGAAAAACAGGCCGAGAACCAGCAACACCGCGCCCCACCAAACGTTGGCGTGCAAGTTATAGAGCACCACCTGATGCTCGGGCGGATACACCAGTTCGTAAATTCCTCTGGCGAAGATGACCGCTCCGTTCACGGCCAAAGATACGCCGATAAAAAACCAAATCGATAACGTTCCGCCGGATTTCATGGTTTCCTCCTACCAGAAAATGATTTGCAGGATGATGAACACAGTGGCCACCACAACTCCCCAGAAGATTGGGCTCTGGAACCAGTTGACGTGCCCCTGTTTCGGAATCGGGGTCAGGCCGTAGACCAGATCTTTCAACTCCTCATCGGATTTCGGCTTGGTCATCAGGCTGACGACCACGGTGACGATCACGCAAATTAACCAGCACCACAGGGCGCGGAACATGTTCTGCGCCTGGTCCTGAGCTTTATCCGAAAGGGCAAGATAGCGCACCGATGAGGGATCCAGCTTCCCCCAAATGTACATTCCGACCGAGGACAGGGTACCAGCGAGCAAGCCCCAGAAGCCGCCCGCTTTAGTCGCCCGTTTCCACAACATGCCCAGAATGACGGTGCCGAACAGCGGGGCAATGAAGAAACTGAACAGAGCCTGGACGTAGTCCATGATGCTTTGAGCGTGCATCACGAGATACGCGGTACCGATGCTGATAGCCACACCGATAATCGTGACCCAGCGGCCCATCCTGACCTTGCCTTCGTCGGTCGCGTTCTTGTTGATCAGAGCGCCGTAGATGTCGTAAGTCCATACGGTGGAGAATGCACTCACGTTGCCGGCCATGCCGGACATGAAACCGGCGATCAGAGCGGTAATGCCGAGACCGAGCAGACCCGGTCCGCAGTAGCGTGCCAGCATCAGGGGGAGAACCTCGTCGTAACCATGCAGTCCCTGCGCCTGACCCGCTGGAGACCACGCCAGGTCGGCGGGCACCAGTCGAAGCAAGTTGCCACTGCCGTCACGCAACAAGGCGAGACCGAGCAGGCCAGGGAGGATGACGATGAAAGGAACCATCATCTTGAAAGCCGCACCGATGATGGGAGCGAGTTCCGCCGAGCGGAGATCTTTCGCAGCCAAAACGCGCTGCACGACGAGGAAGTCGGTCGTCCAATAACCCATCGCGATCACGGCGCCGAGTCCAAACACGATTCCAGCCCAATTGATTCCCATTGGGTTATCGCTGAAGTTGCCCAAGGTTGACCACAGGTGCGTGTACGCGCCGGGATTGGCGGCATGTTGCTCCGTCAGATTGTGCAGAATTTTCAGTTTTAGTCCGCTCCACCCGCCGGCTTCGATCAGGCCGAGGATCGGGATGAGTAGAGCGCCGGCCCATATCAGAAAAAACTGGAGCACTTCATTGAAGATCGCGGAGCGTAAGCCGCCCAGGGCGACATAGATTGCCACGGTCACCGATGAAACGATGATGCTGAAGTTGAGATCCCAACCCAACACAACTTTCATGACAACGGCCATTGCGTACATGTTGATGCCGCTCATCAGAACCGTCATCAGCGCAAATGAAATCGAGGAAAGGGCCTGGCTGTCCTGCCCGAAACGCAGCTTGAGATAGCCGGGCACCGAGTGCGTTTTGCACACGTAGTAAAACGGCATCATGATCAGCGCCAGGAACAACATTGAGGGAATGGCGCCGATCCAGTACCAGTGCGCGGCGAGGATTCCGTATTTGTAGGAGTTGCCCGCCCAGCCCATCAATTCGAGCGATCCCAGGTTTGCCGACAGGAAGGCGAGGCCTGCGACCCACGCGGTCATTTCGCGGCCGGCCATGAAGAAATCTTCGCCGGTGTTGGCCTGTCCCTTCAGGTAGAGGCCGATGGCCAGCACCAGGACAAAGTAGAAAACGATGATGACCAGATCGACTGGCGAGAGATGCACCAGGGTGGAGGAACTCAGCACCAGCAGAGCAGGATTCATTGCGTTTTTACCTGTCCGTAGTAGGCGTTGCGGCCGTGCTTGCGCAGAAAATGTTTGTCGTGCAGCTCGCGCGCCAGCGGCCGGGATTCAGCGTTGATCGACAGCGTGTGGGTCGCCATGCGAGCCACGTATTCGAGAATCACCGCGTGGTGAGCGGCTTCCGCAGCGGTCGTGCCCCAGCAGAACGGAGCGTGCCCGGCCACCAGCACGGCCGGAATCGCCAGGGGATCGAGTTCGGAAAATACGCGGCAGATAGCGGTGCCGGTTTCGAGTTCGTAATCGCCGTCAATCTCCGAGGCGCTGAGCCGCGCGGTGACCGGAATGGGGCCGTGAAACGAATCGGCGTGAGTGGTGCCGAAGCATGGAATCGGCTTCTCGGCCTGGGCCCAGGCGGTGGCGTATTCGGAGTGGGTGTGCGCAACTCCGCCGATAGCCGGAAAATGTTTGTACAACTCGAGATGAGTGGCCAGGTCGGACGACGGGCGCAAAGTTCCTTCGACGACCTTCCCGGCCAGATCGGTGATCACCATATGTTCCGGCTTGAGCTCGTCATAGGGAACACCGCTGGGCTTGATGGCGACGACTCCCTGGCTGCGATCAATGCCGCTGGCATTGCCGAAGGTGTAGAGCACGAGGCCGCGGCGAACCAGTTCCAGGTTCGCGTCCAGCACCTCTTCGCGGAGTGTCTGCAGCAGCATGGGGGGAATGATGGCGCTTTTCAACGCTCAGAATCGAGCGGGCAGAACCGTTTTCGTAAACGTTTACGCATCGGGAACATTAAACGGAGCCGCATACCTTTGTCAAAGACTCCGGCAACACTCGGCTTCCCAGTTAAGTCGCCCCGGCGCACCTAAAGCGATTTGCTCTTCACCTTCCAATACACGGCGTAGCGCTCATGGATCAACTGGTTGAGAGGAACCAGGGTGAGCGGTTGCGGCTGCCCGACCGAATGAAACGTGAGCGGTTGCTTCGAGTCGGGTTCGATCCAGGCAGTCGGGTGAATGAGGTCGGTCACCACATCGGGCACTTTGCTTTGGACGCCCTTCGGGCTGCTTCCGATGTAGGTCTGGTCTCTGGTCACGGGGTCGAAGCGGCCAGCTAGCACCAGCGGGCCGTACATCGCGGCCTGGACGGTTTCGTCGTCGGGCATGGTATCGACGTGCAGGCCCATCGGCAGGCTCAGTTCGATTTTGTCGCCGGGGTGCCAGACGCGGTTAAGGGTGAGATAACTGCCGGGGCAGGCGAACGCGGGCAATGTAGTTCCGTTGATTTTGACGCTGCCGCCCTGCGTCCAGTAGGGAATGCGGAGGTTGATCGCTAGCGGCGCGGGGCTTTTGCCGGAAAGGACCAGAGTAGTGCCTTGCTCTTCGGGGAAGCGTGTTTGCTGCCGGACTTGCAGGCCTTTCTCCGGCCACTCCAGTTGCGAATCGATATAGAGATTCACATACAGAGAGTCGTCGTTGTGCCAGTAGATGGTGTCGGCGAGTTTGGCGTACTCCTCCGAACCGGTTCCGGTGCAGCACCAGAAAGCGTCAAGGGGCTTGCCGAAAGTCTTCCAGTATCCTGACGCTAGCGGCAGGTAGTACATCATGGTACCGTCTTCGGGATTGATGGTGCCGAGGCGGTGATTGAAGAGGGTGCGCTCGTAGTAGTCCATGCGGCGGGCGTCGGCGGACCAGCCGAACAGGTGGCGCGTCAGCTTCATCATGTTGTAGGCGCAGCAACACTCGGTAGTGCTGGGGCCAAGTTCGGTCGAGAGCTTGCCGGGATCGGTGTTCCACGACTCGTCGTTACTGGTGCCGCCGGTGCAGTAGGAGCGCTCGTTGACCACTTCATTCCAGAAATACTCGGCGATGTCGCGATAGCGGCGTTCGCCCGTAAGTTCGTAGTAGCGCGCGGCGGCGATCACCTGCGGAATGTGAGTGTTCACGTGCAGGCCTTTTAGTTCGTCGCGGTGGGCGGCCAGCGGATCGAAGAATTGCTTCTTGTCAAAGCGCGGCGCGATGTCGAGATAGTCCCGCTTGCCGGTCACGGCGTAGAGATTGCAAAGGACTTCGCCCATGCCGCCGAACTCCGTGCCCAGCACACGCTGCATGTGCTCGTAGCTGAGAGATTCAGTGTAACGATCGACCCAGGCGGCCATTTTCTCGACCATGTCGAGGGCCTGCTCGTTGCCGCAGTACTCGTACATGTCCAACAGACCCGCCATGATTTTGTGGATGGTGTAGAAGGGAGCCCAGACTTGCTGACGCTCGCGCAGGCGATCGAAAAATTCAACGGGGAAGGCGCTCAGGTAGCCACTTTTCAGCGCGGCCTGGCATTTACTGAGTCCATCGACGACAGAGGCTGCATTGGCTTTCAGGTCTTCGTCTCCGCAGGCTGCATACATGAGCGCGCAGGCAGAAAGGTAGTGGCCTCCGGCGTAGTGGCCGCGCAGTTCGCAGTCCGGAGCTTCCCATCCGCCGAGCGGCTGCGCCGAGGAAGGAATGGCGGCGGTGATGCGGAAGGTATGCAGCAGACGATCGGGCGGCAGCGAGCGCAGATACTGGCGGTCGGCTTCCATCGCGATTTTGCACGGACCTTCTCCCAGGCGGACCTGCTTCAGCGGGAAAGGGAGCGCTCTCCAGGGGACTTTCTCGCGGCTGACGGGCTTGCCGTCTTTCTGAGTCGCGTTCACGACAGGATCTTGCGGATCAGCCATCAGGGCTCTGGGAAGGAGAGTCGCGCCGGCAACTCCGGCAACTGCGGTCATGAAATGCCTGCGAGACAACGATCCGGAGTGAGCCATTGTTTCCCTCCATGCGATGCTGCCCGGTGCAATGGTAGCAGTGCAGCGGCAATGGATATTGTCTACACTAATCGTCGAATTGGGGAAAGATCGAATCTGTCGCGTTGCGGAATGCGCGCCGGGGCGGACGACATGAGCTCTGCAGCCTATGACGTGGTGATTGTTGGAGCGGGGATCGTCGGCGCCGCTTGTGCGGCCGAATTTGCCATGCGCGGAATGCGGGTTGCGGTTGTGGACCGGGACGTGGTGGGCAGCGGGGCTACTGCCGCCGGGATGGGGCACATCGTGGTGATGGACGACTCTGAGGCACAGTTCGCGCTGACTCGCTATTCGCAGCAACTTTGGCGGGCCCTGCGGCCGGAGTTGCCGGACGATGTCGAATACGAAGAAACTGGAACGATCTGGGTGGCGGCCGACGAAGAAGAAATGGCCGAGGTGGGTCGCAAGCACGATTACTACGGAGAGCGCGGAGTTCCCACGACGGTGCTCGACGCGCAGGCGCTGCGGCAGCTCGAGCCCAACCTGCGCGAGGGCCTGGCGGGCGGGCTGCTGGTTGCGGAGGATGCGGTGGTGTATCCCCCTTGCGCGGCACGCTTTCTGATGGAGCGCGCGCAGAAACGCGGTGCGGAGATGCGGCTGGGGGCGTCGGTCGCGGAGATCGGGCAAGGTCGAGTGCGGCTGTCCGACGGCGTCGAGATCGCGGGCAGAATTCTGGTGAATGCGGCTGGGGCATGGTCGCCGGAGTTGACGAGCGGAGTGGAGATCAAGAAACGCAAGGGCCATCTGGTGATTACCGACCGCTATCCCGGGTTTCTGCGGCATCAGTTGGTGGAACTCGGGTACTTGAAGAGCGCGCACTCAGTCACGAGCGATTCGGTTGCCTTTAATGTGCAGCCGCGGAGGACGGGACAAATTCTGATTGGGTCGTCGCGGCAGTACGGGGCCGAGCACAAAGAGGTCGACCAGCCGATGCTTACCCGCATGTTACGGCGTGCTCAGGAATATATGCCAAGGCTGGGGCCGATGTCGGCGGTGCGCACGTGGACTGGATTTCGCGCGGCTACGGCTGACAAGCTGCCGTTGATTGGTCCGGGGGCGGGGGATGCGACTGTGTTTCTGGCTACCGGGCATGAGGGGCTCGGCATCACGACTTCGCTGGCGACCGCGAAAATTCTCGTGGATCAGATCACTGGAGCGAAGCCGGAGATTCCGATTGATCCGTACTTGCCGTCGCGGACGGCGAAGGAATTCGCCCATGCCTGATTCGGCGCTTCGCGCTACGCCCGGTCCGGTGATGTTGAGCGTGAATGGCGAGCGTGTCACTGTGTTTGCAGGGGTCACGGTTGCGGTAGCCTTGGCGATTGCCGGGCAGACTTGCCGCAGCTCGGTGAGCGGCGAAGCGAGGGGGCCGTTGTGCGGGATGGGAATCTGCTTCGAGTGCCGCGTGTCGATCAACGGAGTGCCGCATTGCCGAAGTTGTCAAGTTCTATGCGAACCGGGGATGGAAGTGAAGACCGATGGATAGGAATTTGCTGCAGCGCTTCGATGTTCTGGTGATCGGGGCAGGTCCGGCCGGAATCGCGGCGGCGGTGCGGGGGGCGGAGTGCGGGGTTCGGGTCGGGCTGGTGGACGACAATCCGACTTTTGGCGGGCAGATCTGGCGAGGAGAATTCCAAAGCGCTCATGATCCGGAAGCGCAGAGATGGCGCGATTTGCTGCTCGGCGCAGAAGTCGTGAAGTTGTCGGGGATGAAAGTTTTCCAGCAGCTGGAGCCCGGCGCGCTGTTGGCTGAGGGACGCGACGGTGTTTGCGAATTGCGTTATCAGAATCTGATCGTGGCGACGGGAGCGCGGGAGCGTTTTCTTCCCTTCCCGGGATGGACGCTGCCGAACGTGATGGGAGCGGGCGGGTTGCAGGCGATGGTGAAATCGGGACTGCCGATTGGCGGCGAGCGCGTGGTGGTCGCCGGAACTGGCCCGCTGCTGCTGGCGGTCGCGTCCTACTTGCGTCGCCAGGGCGCCGAGATTGCCATGATCTGTGAGCAGGCGTCGTGGAGCGCTCTTACGGGCTTCAGCGTTGGGCTGATGAGCCAGCCGCGAAAGCTCTTGCAGGGGATTCGGTTGCAACGTGAACTGGCGGGAGTTCCATTCGCCGCGAACAGCTGGCCGCTGGCTGCAGATGGCGGGCAAACGGTCGAGAGCGTCACCATCTCGCGAAGCGGCAAGGCGGAAGTGATCGCCTGCGATTATCTGGCTTGCGGATTTCATCTGGTGCCGAACATCGAGTTGCAGTCGCTGCTGGGTTGCAAGGTCAGTGGCGGGTACGTGCAGGTCGACGACTTCCAGCAGACTACGGTGCCAGGAGTTTATTGTGCCGGCGAACCGACGGGCATTGGAGGAGTAGAGTTGGCGCTGGTCGAGGGAGAAATCGCGGGCCTGGCCGCGGCTGGCAAAACGATGCAGGCTCGAAAATTGTTTGCCGCGAGAAGCAAAGCACGGTGGTTCGCGCAGATGCTGGATCGGACATTCCGCCTGCGCCCGGAGCTGCGGGACATGCCCTCTCCGGACACGATCGTTTGCCGGTGCGAGGACGTTCGGTATGCGCAGTTGCAACAGCACACGTCGTGGCGCGCGGCCAAGTTGCATTCGCGATGTGGAATGGGACCGTGCCAGGGCAGAGTCTGTGGACCGGCGACGCAGTTCCTTTTTCAATGGGACCCGGATTCGGTGCGGCCGCCGGTGTTTCCCGCGCGGGTGGAGAGTTTGGCTGGCGTTGCACAAAGTGATCAGTGATCGGTGATCACTGATTCAGTGGCTACTGACCACTTTTCTAGGAGGACCTAAATGAACTGGAAAGGCGTGCTGCCCGCGATCACAACTTGCTTTCACCCCGATCTCAGCGTTGATCACGAATTCATGGTGGAGCATTGCCGCTGGCTGCTGGACAACGGCTGCACCGGGATCGTCGCGCTGGGGTCGCTGGGAGAGGGCGCAACTTTGGCGTTCGAGGAAAAGCTGGCGATCCTGCGCACGTTTGTCAAAGCGGTTCACGGCCGCGGGCCGGTAGTGGCAGCGATCTCGGCGTTATCGACGTCCGAGGCTGTGGGGCTGGCGCAGGCCGCAACGGATATGGGCTGCGACGGGCTGATGGTTCTGCCTCCGTACGTGTACCAGGGCGACTGGCGCGAAATGAAGGCGCACGTCGCTGCTGTGTTCAATGCCACGCCACTCTCGTGCATGCTCTACAACAATCCTGTTGCCTACGGAACCGATTTCCTTCCCGAACAGATTCGTGAACTGGCGGTGGAGCACGAGAACTTGGCAGCGGTGAAGGAGTCGAGCGCGGATGTGCGGCGGGTGTCGGCGATCCGCGCTCTACTCGATCGATCGTCGGAAGGGCAGCGGCTTGAGATCTGCGTGGGCGTGGATGATGCGGCGCTCGAGGCGATTGGAGTCGGAGCCACAGGATGGATCGCGGGCCTCGCGAATGCGCTGCCGCGCGAGTCGGTGGAACTGTTCAACCTCGGCGTGAATGGGGAGAGCGAGAAGGCGTTCGAGTTGTATCGCTGGTTTTTGCCGTTGCTGCGGATGGATACGGTTCCGAATTTCGTCCAACTCATCAAGTTGGTGCAGGCCGAAGTGGGGATTGGGAATTCACGGGTGCGGCCGCCAAGGCTTGAGTTAGTGGGGAAAGAACTCGAACACGTTAAGAAAATCATTGGCGACGCGTTGGCGTCCCGGCCTCAATCGGTGGGCAGTCTTGCGCTGCCCAATAAAGAATAACATCTGACTTCTTCGGATCATCCATGACAAGACTCTCAGGGCGGTCGCTGATCGGATTTCGTGAAAGCACGGAAACGGGTGAGGCGATGTATGCCACAAATCCCGCCACCGGCGAGCGTGTACAGCCGGGATTCATTCCGGCGACGGCGGAAGAAGTGGAGCGCGCGGTGCGGCTGGCGTCAGAGGCATTCGACGTTTACCGGCACTCTTCGGGAAAAACACGAGGCGCATTCCTGCGCGCGATTGCGGCGAAGATCGATGCGATTGCGGGCGATGTGGTCGAGCGGGCTGCTCTCGAAACGGCGCTGCCACTGGCACGGCTGCAAGGGGAAACCGCACGCACGTGCGCCCAGCTTCGTTTGTTTGCACAGGTCGCGGAAGAGGGATCGTGGGTGAACGCGCGCATTGACCGCGCCGACCCGGAGCGCAAGCCCGCCCCCAAGCCCGACATTCGCTCGATGCTGCGGCCGCTGGGGCCGGTCGTTGTGTTCGGAGCCAGCAACTTTCCCCTGGCATTCTCCGTGGCTGGAGGCGACACGGCCTCGGCGCTGGCGAGCGGAAATACCGTAATTTTCAAAGCCCATCCCGCTCATCCCGGGACCAGCGAGTTGGTGGGACGAGCGGTCGTGGAGAGCGTTCGGGAATGCGGCTTGCCTGAAGGTGTGTTTTCGGTTCTGTTTGACGCAGGCACCCGCGTGGGAGTTGAGCTAGTGAAACATCCTCTCGTAAAGGCGGGGGGATTTACGGGGTCACTCGCGGCGGGCCGGGCTTTGATGGATGTGGCGGCAGCGCGGCCGGAGCCGATTCCGTTTTATGCGGAGATGGGCAGTGCGAATCCAGTGTTCATTCTGCCGGGCGCTTTGCGGGAGCGCAGTGAGAGCATCGCCGCGGGGCTGCACGCATCGTTCACGCTGGGGGGCGGCCAATTCTGCACCAAGCCGGGGATGGTGTTTGTGCCCGAAGGTTCGGACGCTGCGGCGTTCGCAGGAAAGTTGCAGCAACTGGTGGGTGCATCGGCGCCATTTCATCTGCTCACCAGGACGATTCACTCCTCATATGCGGCCGCGATTGGTGCGCGCAAGTCTGACTCGGCGGTCAAGCTGGTTGCCGAAGGGCCGCATGGGGCGGCGGATGCGAGTTTTGCAGTGAGTCCGGCGATGTTTGAAACCGATGCGGCGGCTTTTCTTGGATCGGTGCTCGACGAAGAGATTTTCGGCCCCACAACTCTGCTGGTGCGGCACTCCGGGCGCGAGCAAGTGCTGGCAATTGCCCGCGGCCTCGGTGGACATCTGACGGCGACGATTCATGGCACCGAACAGGACCTGCGCGAATTTGCGGATTTGATTGCAATTCTCGAAACCAAGGTCGGTCGGCTGGTGTTCAACGGATTTCCGACTGGCGTGGAAGTGACGTATGCCATGGTGCACGGCGGGCCGTATCCTGCGACGTCGGATGGACGGTCCACGTCGGTGGGGACACAGGCGATTTTCCGGTTCGCGCGGCTGGTGTGTTATCAGGGATTCCCTGACGGCGCTCGGCCTGATGCGCTGAAAGACGGCAATCCGCTGGGCATTTGGCGGATGCTTGACGGGGAGATGTCGCGACGGTAAGTCATCCGAGCCGCGTCAAGGACCACAGGGCCTAAAGGCCTTCATCCTCTGCCCCTCAACGCGGCCCTAAAGGGCCGCTCTTCCACGGTTGTCGCAAGGCTCGAATCTCCACGCTCGGGTAGAGGCTCGTGCGAGGGGCGGGAAGGCCCTGCGATCTGATTAAAACCCTCGATGGAACAGTCGAGCGCAGAGAGGCCCCGCGCTAAATCTGGTAGTCGACATCTTCCATGATGCGCTGCAGTGACTCCGATAGCGGCTCGCCTTTGGGTTCGGAGCCTTCGAGTTGCTGCACGCGTTCGCGGAGGTTGTGAACTTCGGTAGCCACGTGCGCCAGGGCTTCGGAGAGCGGGTCGTTGATCTGCTTGGGATCAGTAATCACCACGCGCTTGCCTTCGCGGAAGATGATGTGGCCGGGCACGCCGACCACGGTGGAATCTTCCGGAACGCTGCGCAGGACAACCGAACCGGCGCCGATGCGGCAGTTTTTTCCGACCGTGATGTTGCCCAGAATTTTCGCGCCGCCGCCGACCACCACGTTGTCTTCGATGGTGGGATGTCGCTTGCCATGCTCCTTGCCGGTGCCGCCGAGGGTCACGCCTTGATACAGCGTGACGTCATCGCCGACGATGGCGGTCTCGCCGATTACGACGCCCATGCCGTGATCGATAAATAATCGGCGACCGATTTTCGCAGCGGGATGAATTTCGATTCCGGTCAGAAGACGCGCGACCTGTGACAGCCATCGGCCCGCGAGGAACAGGCCGTGATTCCACAGCCAGTGAGTGATGCGGTAAGACCAGACCGAATGCAGACCGGCATAGCACAGGTACACTTCCAGACGGGACTTCGCCGCCGGATCGTGCTCCATCACATTGGCTACGTCTTCGCGAATTAGCGCCAGCAGGTGCGGCATGGATGATTAGTAATTCTGGATCAGGCCGGGAGCGTTGCCGTGGGAATCTGCAACGCCTTCTCGCGCAGTTCCTGAAACAAAATACTGCTCAAGTAACGTTCGCCGAAAGACGGCAGAATCACCACGATCAGCTTACCGGCATTTTCTTTGCGCTGCGCGACTTTCAACGCCGCAACTACCGCGGCTCCGGAAGAGATGCCGACGAAGAGTCCTTCTTCGAGCGGAAGGCGGCGGGCCATGGCGATGGCATCGTCGTTGGTCACGGTGATGACTTCGTCGATGTAGTCGCGGCGCAGAATGCTGGGAACAAACCCGGCGCCAATGCCTTGAATTTTGTGGGGAGACGGTTTGCCGCCGGAGAGAACCGCGCTGTCGGCGGGCTCGACGGCCACGGCTTTGAATGAAGGCTTCTTGGGCTTGATGTACTCGGAGATTCCGGTGATGGTTCCACCGGTGCCCACGCCGGAAACCAGAATGTCGACGCGGCCGTCGGTGTCGTTCCAGATTTCAGGGCCAGTGGTTTCGAAGTGAATCTTAGGATTGGCCGGGTTGTCGAATTGCTGGAGCATGTAGGAATCAGGGGTGGTGGCGAGAATTTCTTTGGCTTTCAGGATTGCGCCGGTCATGCCGCGCGGGCCGGGCGTGAGTACGATTTCCGCGCCGAAGGCGAGCAGAAGCACCCGCCGCTCCAGGCTCATGGTGTCGGGCATGGTGAGAATCAGCTTGTAGCCTTTGACGGCGGCGACGAAGGCGAGGCCGATGCCAGTATTGCCGCTGGTCGGCTCGACTAGCACAGTTTTGCCGGGATGAATTTTCCCGGCGCGCTCGGCCTCAGTAATCATGCTGACGCCGATGCGGTCTTTCACGCTGGCCAGCGGATTCTGGCTTTCGAGCTTGGCCACCACTTCGGCGACGCAACCTTCGGTAACTTTGTTCAGGCGGACCAGGGGAGTATGGCCGATTAGTTCGGTGACGTCTTTTGCGATTTTCATCGAGTAGGACCCTCCATGTGCAGCAGGCGGTGTCTTGTAGTTCTCAGTTCTCGGTTCTCCGCAAAGGCCGAAGGGTCTTAACTGAGGACTGGGGACTGAAAACTCGCTCTTCAATATACCAACAGAGCAAGGCGGTGCGACTTCGCTCTGGGTTTTTGATGCCTCGACTGCGGCGACGGCGCAAAATGAAAGGCCGCGCTGAGGAGCGCGGCCGGCGTTGCTCAGACTTTCGGTTAGCGGTGGGCCAGACCGTAGGCCACGGCGCCGGCGGAGCTTCCGATGTTCACCAGGGAGACAGCGCGCTCAAGCTTGTGATGGCCGATCTTGTGGAAGAAGTAGCTGAGGCTGACCACGCCCGCGGTTTCGCCGGCGAAATTCACGGCCAGCCCGCCGGTGGAGCGTCCGAAGACCCGAACCATCGGATTCAATTCCTGTCCGCCGCTCTGCAGGTTGGCGCGAGTCACGGCGAAATCGGCGCCGTTGAAGGCTGCGGCCGCGAATAACAGCACGCGATTCTGCGTATCCCAGAATTTGTGTTCCGTGGGGCCACTCGTCGGCGCGATGGCGACCGGGGTCACGAATACCGGCTTGATCGCGGCTGGGGGCGCGCCCTCCATCGACGGGCGTGGCGCGTCCGGAAGCGGGGCGGACGCGAGCAGCGTCTGCGCATGCAAGGCCGGACAACAGGCCGAACTCACCACCAACAGGACGGCCGATTGGAAGAGTGGGCGAAGGAACTGAAGTAATCTGCGGGATGTCATAGGGTGCCCGCCGAGGGTGGCGCAGCACTTTGGGGAGGGGCAATCGCGCGGCCACCGATCCAACATTAGAAGGGCGGCAAGCTGCTTACAATTAACTATTTAGCGTCC
>JBEKWZ010000017.1:0-13554 GCA_049512555.1 Candidatus Sulfotelmatobacter sp.
GGGAGTGGACCAGACGGTGCCGTTGGGGACGTTTGTATCGGCGAACGGCGCGGCGGGCGGCTACTCCGAACTGGATGTACCCAGTGTGATCAATGGAATGATTCTCGACACGCTGGCCATCGGGGGAAATGTCACAGCTGGAATACCGGGGCCGCAGGTTTCGCAATGGAATCTGGCGTCGGGCGGAGCGGATCCGCCGGATGTGACGGGAAGCGGAAGCAGCCGCACGGGAGCGCCCAGCGTACCGATTTCCGAGACCTTCAGCGGGAACTCGAATTGGTCGCTGGGAGCGGTGTCGGTGAATCCGAGTTCGGCGGATATTGGAGTCACCACCAGCGTCAGCGCGGTGCCGTTCGGTCAGGATTCCACCTACACCATCACGGTGACGAACAATGGCCCGTCGCCGGCGAACGCGGTTGTGCTGACCGACACGTATGCATCGACGGGACTGACGTTTGTGTCCGTGGCAACCAGCGTCGGAACCTGCCCGACCACCGCGCCAACCATTACTTGCAACCTGGGGACGATGGCCAGTGGAGCGGTGGCGACGATCACGGTGAAAGTGTCGACGACCGCGGCCGGTTTTTATCCCAACACGGCGAAGGTTACTGACTCGGGTACGCCTCCCGATCCCAATACGGGGAACAACACCTATGTCGCCTTGGCTCCGGTGGTGAGCGTGGTTTGCTCCACGAGCGCTCTGACCGCGGGAGGAACGCTGAGCAACGTTGTGAATACGTACTATCCGGGAACGGCGAGCGTGGCCAAGGGAGCTACGTCGATTCCGGTAGGCACGGCGACCGGCGCAGGCGGCACGATTACGAACGGCACGGAGTTGCTGGTGATCCAGATGCAGGATGCCAGCATCAACACCGCGAACACGGTAGCGTATGGAAACGGGTACACGGGGTCGGGCTTCACGGCGATCAACAACGCCGGCAACTATGAGTTCGTGACCGCGACCGGGCCGATCACTGCGGGATCGGTGCCTATCAAGGGAGCCGGGCCGACGACCGGGCTGGTGTTCGCGTACACGGCCGCGGCAGCGTCGGCGACGAAGGGCCAAAGTACGTATCAGGTTGTGGTGGTGCCGCAATATTTGTCGGCGAGTTTGGGAGCGGTGATAGCGACTCCGTGGAATGGGTCCACGGGCGGGATCGTGGCGCTGGACATTGCGGGACAACTGAATCTGAATGGAGGGTCGGTTGTCGTCGACGGGCAAGGATTCCGGGGTGGGGCTGGAATGCAACTGGTGGGAGGAGTGGCCGGGGCTTTGAATTCGGACTATCGGCAAACATCGCCGACGACCTATACGGGCGCTGCGGGTGGCGCGACAGGGATTGATGCGTCCAAGGGTGAAGGCGTTGCGGGCACGCCGGAGTGGGTGGAGTTTAACCAGACGTTTCTGCAAACCACTACAACCATCGGCTATCCGAATGGAACGGCGGATGGCAGTATGGCGCGTGGCGCGCCGGGCAACGCGGGCGCAGGCGGAACCGACGGCGATGCAACCGGCAATACCGAGAACGCAGGCGGTGGCGGCGGCGGTAATGGAGGGATGGGCGGATTTGGCGGCGATTCGTGGAATACGAACCTGAGTGACGGTGGGGAAGGCGGGACGCCGTTTCCGGCGACGATTGACCGCATCGCGATGGGCGGTGGGGGCGGCGCGGGGACGCGGAATAATTCCGATACTGACAATCAGGCTAGCGGTGGAGCGGCGGGCGGCGGAATCATCTTTATTCGCGCGGACAGCCTGACCGGCTCGGCGACGCTGACGGCCAACGGAATGAACGCTTACAACGGCACGAGGAATGATGCCGGAGGCGGAGGTGGGGCGGGCGGAACGATCATCGTGCTGGCAGCGAATGGCGGCGAGAGCGGGCTCACGCTGCAAGCCAATGGCGGCCGCGGCGGCGATGCGTGGGATCAGGACACTTTCAGTTTGGCGGATCGTCACGGGCCGGGCGGCGGCGGAGCAGGCGGAGTGGTCTACGTTTCTGGTGCTGCGGCCAGCATCACCGTAACGGGCGGAGGTAACGGTACGACGCTGACGCCGGGAGTTGCCTACGGAGCCACGCCGGGAGCGGTGGGCACGAGCGCGACGAACTTAACTTTGTCGCAGGTTACCGGGTTGCAGTCGTCGGCATTGTGCGTTCCGGACCTGACCATCACCAAGACCAGCTCGGGAAGCTTTACTCGCGGATCGACTGCCAGCTACACGATTACGGCTTCAAACGTGAGCACGCTGGGGGCAACGAGCGGAGTAGTCACGGTGAACGACACGCTGCCGATCGGCCTGACTCCGACTGGTGCAAGCGGGACGGGATGGACGTGCCTGACTTCGGGGCAGACGGTGAGTTGCTCGCAGTCGACCGCGCTGGCGGCGGGTGGCGCATATTCGGCGATCACGCTGAGTGCGACGGTGTTGCAGTCGGCTCCGGCGACGGTGACGAATACCGCGGTGGTTGGCGGCGGGGGCGAAGCGAACCTGCTCAACGATACGGCCAGCAATACTGCCAATGTAATTTCGAGCGCCGACATGAGCGTGACGGATGCGGGCCTGCCTACTCCGACTGTCGCGGCCGGGGCCAACATTACTTATACGCAAGTGGTCACCAACAACGGGCCGAGCGCCGCGGACAATGCCACCGTGGTGGCCACGATTCCCGCCAATACCACGTTAGTGTCGTTCAGCGCGCCGGCGGGGTGGAGTTGTCTGAATACGACACCTGGCGCGACCGGCAACGTGGTTTGTTCGAACGCCAACATGGCGGCAGTGAGTTCGGGCACGTTCACACTCGTGGTGAAGGTCACGGCCGGAACGCCGAACGGAACGACGATTGGCGAGACGGTGTCGGTGGGTTCCTCGGCACTCGATCCGAATTCGGCGAACAATACGGCATCAGTCAGCACGCTGGTGGGCGCGACGGGGGCGAACCTGTCGGTGACGAACGTGGGGTCGCCGGTTCCGGTGCAGGCTGCGACTGACATTACTTATACGCAGGTGGTGACGAATACCGGGACGTCGGCGGTTACGGGCGCGACGTTCAGCGAGACGGCGACGCCGGCCGCGGATTTGACATTCCTTTCGGTGACTCCTCCGGCAGGATGGACCTGCACGGGGTTTCCGGGCGCTGCCTGTACGGACCCGAGCGTGGGCGCGGGTGTTTCGGGAACGTTCACGGTCATCTACCTGGTAAAAACGGGAACGCCGAACGCGACGCCAATCGTGGACACGGCGACGGTGACGGGAACGAACCAGTCGTATGGAGCGAATTCCGCCGTGGCGAATGACGTGGTGGCCGGGGCGGCGCAGGCCGATCTGGTGCTGACCGCGGCCGGCGCGCCGACCACAGTGCTGGCGGGAAACAGCATCACGTATACCGAGACGGTGACGAACAACGGGCCCGCAGCCGCAACGACGGCGAGTTTCACCGAGGCGACGCCGGCGAATACGACGTACCAATCCGTGATTGCGCCGGTGGGATGGACGTGCACGACTCCGGCGGTTGGCGGCACGGGAACTGTGACCTGCACCGATCCTAGTTTTGCGGTGGGAGATACGGCCAATATTGTGGTGGTGTTGAATGTTCCGTCGAGCGTGACCGCGGCCACGATTACGGCGCCCTCGCAGGTGACGGCGACGAACGCTGTGAGCACGGCGACTGCGTCGGTCACGACCAATGTGAGTACGGTCTGCGATCTGACGGTGACCAACAGCGGAAGTCCTAGTCCGGTGACGGCCGGGGCCCAGATTACGTACGTGCAGACGGTGTACAACCACGGTCCCAGCAACTGCACAACGGCAACATTTACGGAGCCGAATCCGGCGAACACCACGTTCTTTTCTGTGGGGGCTGTGACCACGGGCGGGGGAACTTGGACTTGTCCGAATACCGGGCCGGTGAGTTGCACCAATCTGAGCGTTCCACCGGGATCGACGGGAACGATCACGGCTGTCTACACCGTGGCTGCTGGAGCGGCAGCGGGAACGATTATTTCGGACACCGATACGGGAGCTTCGGCGACGCACGATTCGAATCCCGCAGACAATTCGGCGACGGTGAATATTGCGGTGACGTCGGGCACGCAGGCGGATTTGAGTGTGACCAATGCCGGGAGCCCGAATCCGGTGACGGCGGGCAACAACATTACTTATACACAGAGCGTTACCAACAACGGTCCGGTGACGGCGAACGCCCCGGTGTTCACGGAAACGCTGCCGACCGGGACTACGCTCTTTTCTTTGGCTGGGCCCGCGGGATGGACGTGCACAGGTTTGACTTGCACAGACACGACGACGATGGCGGCAAATACCACAGCGAACTTTACGTTCGTGGTGACGGTCGCCGCGACGGTGGCAAACGGAACGACCGTTACGCAGACGGATTCGGTGTCGTCGACGACCGGCGATCCGAACGGCGGCAACAACAGCGCGACGGTCGGGGTTCAGGTCGCGGGGTCGGCGAACCTTTCGATTACGAATTCGGCCAGCCCGGTCCCGGTGATCGCGGGCAACAACATTTCCTATACGCAGGTGGTCACGAACGGAGGCCCGAGCGCGGCCGCAAGCGCGACCTTTACTGAGAGCACACCGCCCAACACGACGTTCTTCTCGCTCGCGACAATTCCGAGCGGCTGGACGTGCTCGACTCCGGCGGTGGGAGCGGCGGGCACGATCAGTTGCACGAATCCAAGCTTCGCGCCTGGCACGGCGAGTTTCCCGGTTGTGCTGGCGGTGACTGCGGGGACGGCGGCCGGGACGCCGGTGAACGACACGGTCACGATTGGCTCGTCGACCGCCGATCCGAACGCAGCGAACAACAGCGCAACTGCGGCCGACGTGGTCGCCCTCGCGACGCAGGCGGACTTGATTGTGACGAATACTGCTTCACCCAATCCTGTGGCGGCGGGAAGCAACATCACTTACACGCAGAGCGTCACGAATAACGGCCCGGCGGTGGCGACGGCCGGGATGACGTTTATCCAAACCACACCGCCGAATACGACGCTGGTATCGATGACGCCGCCCGGGGGATGGACTTGCGGGACTGCGCCCGCGGCCGGAGGGGCGGTCACGATTACCTGCACCGACGGCGGCGCGTTGGGGGTTGGAGCGGTGAACACCGCGGCGTTCAGCCTGGTGCTGCAGGTGAATTCGGTAACGCCGTCGGGAACGAACATCACCGACACGGCTACGGCGACCGCGAGCAACATCGTTCCCAGCATCACGACGAATGCCGCGAGCGCGACCGTCGTGGTGGGCTCTTCCAACAGCGTGGATATGTCGATCGTAAAGACGGGGACGCCGAATCCGGTGACCGAGGGAACGCTGCTCACCTACACCCTGACCGTGACCAATAATAGTACGACCACATCGGCGACGAACGTGACGGTGATGGACACTCTGCCCTCGGTGGTGACCTACCTTTCGACGAACACGACACAGGGCTCGTGTTCCGAAGCGGGTGGGACGGTGACGTGCCTGCTGGGCACGATGGCGAATTCGACGACGGCGACGATTTCGATCCTGACGATTCCAGCAGCGTCGGGCATCGTCTCAAATACCGCGACAGTCACGGCTGACCAGACGGACCCGAACCAGGCGAACAATACGTCGACGCAGACCGAGACGATTACGGCACCAACCCGGATCGCGTTGCAGTCGTTCTCTGCGCACTCGGGCATCGACCAGAACGGCGCGAGTCGAGTCGTGTTGACGTGGAAGACTGGGGGTGAGGCGCACAACCTGGGATTCAATGTGTACCGCGAGCAGAACGGGAATCGGGTGCGCATGAACGCTTCGCTGATTGCGGGCTCAGCGCTGCTGATGAGCGGAGCGCAGCCCAAGCACGCGGGCAGAAGCTATGGGTGGATCGATGCGAGCGCGAGTGTGGCCGGAGATGCTTACTGGCTGGAAGATGTGGACGTGAACGGCACGCGGACGATGCACGGGCCGGTTTCAGTGTCAGCGCGAACAGCTTCGGGAGCGGCGCCGGGAGTTCCCGCGGAGAGCGACGCGACTGCGTCAGAGACGCGGATGTTGAGCCAGATGAATCAGGCCGTGCCTGCGACTGCCGGCAGCCAGGAAAGCCATATGGTTGAGACGTGGCCGGCAGCGGCTGCGGCGACTGCGACTCAGATACAGAAACAGTTTGAACTGGCAGCGCACCCTGCAGTGAAGATTTATGTGCGACACGAGGGCTGGTACCGCGTGGGGCAGCCGGATCTGGTGAAGGCCGGGCTCGATCCGAATGTGGATCCGGCGCTGCTGCATTTGTATGCGGAGGCGACCGAGCAGTCGATGCAGATTACGGGTGCGACGGCTGGGCCGGGAGGTTTCGGGCCGCAGGCGGCGCTCAATTTCTACGGGACCGGGATCGACACCGTTTTCTCGGGCACACGAGTCTACTGGCTGGCGGCGGGCGACGGACGCGGAGCGCGGATTCGACAGCTTCCGATCTCGTCGGGATCGAACCAGCCTCCAATCAGTTATTCGGCGACGGTAGAACTGCAGCAGCACACAATTTATTTTTCGGCGCTGCTGACCACGAACGGGCAAAACTTCTTCGGCGCATTGATCTCGCCCACGCCGGTGGAGCAGGTGCTGCAGGTTCCGCACTTCAGTGCGACCTCGACGCGGGCCGCGCAACTGGAAGTGGTGCTGCAGGGCGTGATCACAGCCTTCCCGCACGACGTGACGGTTTCGCTCAACGGAACTCCGCTGGGCGACTTGACGTTCACGGGCCAGGCGCAGGGGACTTTCAGCGTCAGCATACCGACTGGAGTGCTGCAGTCCGGGAGCAATACGGTTACACTGACTGCGCTGAACGGGGAGTACGATACCAGCCTGGTTGATTACATTCGGATCACGTATCCGCACACGTATGCGGCGGATTCCGATGAGCTGAAATTCACGGGGCGGGCAGGCGATGAGCTTATGGTCAGCGGTTTCACCGGCGCACCCGCGGTGCTCGATATTACGGATCCGAACCGTCCGGTGCAGTTGACGCCGCAAGTGATTTCAATGAGCGGGCAGTATGAAGTTGCAGTGCAGGTTCCGTTTAGCTCGACGAATGGTAAGGCCTCCGCGATGCATACGCTGCTGGCGGTCGCTCCCGATCAGATTTCATCCGCCGCTGGCGTGTGGCCGAACCATCCGTCGCACTGGCACGGCGCGCAGGCGGGCGCTGACATTGCCATGGTCACGTACGGGCCGTTCGCGGGAGCCCTCGCGCCGCTGGTGGCCGTGCACCGGGTGGAGGGGAAGACTTCTGCGGTGATCCCGATCAATGATCTGTACGACGAGTTCAATTTTGGCGAGCGTACACCCTTTGCCATCCGGTCGTTCCTGCAGACGGCGAAGCAGAACTGGAAGAAGCCTCCGACATATCTTCTGTTGAACGGGCGTGCGTCGCTCGATCCACGAAATTATTTGGGTTTCGGATATCTGGATCTGGTGCCGACGCGCATGGTCGCCGCGACCAGCCTGATGACGGGATCGGACGACTGGTTCTCAGATTTCAACGACTCGGGCATGCCGACCATCGCCACCGGGCGCTTGCCGGTGAGCACGGTGGACGAAGCCACGACCGTGGTGGGAAAAATCGCGACGTATGAAGGCGAGTCGACGAATGGTCCGTGGACGGCGAATGCGCTGATGGTTGCTGACAAAGATGACACGGAAAACTTCATGCAAGACAGCCAGACGGTGCAGGGCAAGCTGCCTTCGGCGATGCAAGTGACCGACGTATTCACCGACACGGTGGGCACGGCTGCGGCGAAAGCGGACGTCCTCAACGCGATCAACTCCGGACAGGGGCTGGTGAACTACCTGGGACACGGGTCGGAAGAGCAGTGGTCGGGGTCAGACATTTTCGACACGGACTCGGTGAGTTCGTTGACCAATGGATCGCAGCTTCCAGTCTTCCTGATCATGGACTGCTTGAACGGATTCTTCCAGGATGTGTATGCGCAGCCGCTGGGCGTGACGCTGTTGCTGGCGTCAAATGGCGGCGCGGTCGCAGTGCTGGCCTCGAGCGGACTGAACCAGCCGCCGCCGCAGACTCAGCTCGACACGCTGGTCGTGCAAGGTGCTTTGAACTTGAAGGGGGCGACGCTGGGGGATGCGATTATGAAGGCGAAGTCGCAGATCAGCGATGCAGACGTGCGGCGGACGTTTATTCTGTTCGGCGATCCGGCGATGCAGGTGAAGCAGGCTGGGCAGACACAGCAGGCTGGGCCGGCCTCAGCGGCTAAGTCCGCAATCGAAAACCAGGCTTCATCGCAGCGCTGAAAGCGCTGCGCCACCAAAAAAAGATTCTTCTGCAATCTGCAAAGCCGCGCCCTTTCAAACATTCTTTCAAGTCGCTTTCAAAGTGCTAGTTCGCGCTTTCATGCCTCGCCCTTTGAAACGACGTGGCCTCATTCTACGAAGCGGCTTTCACTGCAGCGGGAAGACTGGCCGTCTGGCGCAACGGTTCCGCGAGGGCGCGCATGACTTTGCCGAATCCGGCGAAGTCGAGAGACTGCGGGCCATCCGAGAGAGCGCGCTCCGGGCAGGGATGTACTTCGATGATGAGACCATCGGCTCCGACAGCGACGGCGGCGCGCGAGACGGCCGCAATCAGGCTCTGCTTGCCGGTTCCGTGAGACGGATCGGCGATGACGGGCAGGTGCGAAAGGTCGCGGGCGAGTGCGACGGCCGCCAGGTCGATGGTGTTGCGCATTTCCGTTTCGAACGTCTTGATCCCGCGCTCGCAGAGGACCACCTGCTGGTTGCCTCCAGAAAGCAGATATTCGGCTGCAAGCAGCCACTCCTTGACCGTGGCGGAGGGGCCGCGCTTCAGCAGGATGGGCTTGTTGACGGTGGCGAGACGGCGCAGCAGGGCGAAGTTCTGCATGTTGCGGGCGCCCACCTGCAGCATGTCGACGTGCTCGCAGATGACGTCCACGTCTTCGGTGCTCATGACTTCGGTGACCACGGGCAGGCCGGTTTCTTCGCGAGCTTCGCGAAGAATTTTCAGCGCCTCGAGGCCGAGTCCCTGAAAATCGTACGGGGAAGTGCGAGGCTTGTAGGCCCCGCCGCGCAGCATGGCCGCTCCGGCGCGTTTGACAGCGTGAGCCGTGTCAAGCAACTGCGTGCGCGATTCGACCGAGCAGGGGCCGGCGATGACGACGACCTCGGGACCGCCGATGGCCACGCCGTTAATTTTCACGACAGTGCGTTCCGGCTTGACTTGGCGGCTCACCAGCTTGAAGGGTTGAGCAATGGCCACGACGTTGTCGACTCCAGGCGCGACCTGGAGAGCCTCGATCTCGTGGCGGCGCCCGCTGCCGACGGCGGCGACGATGGTGCGCTCGGTGCCGCGGGTGACGTGCGGTTGGTAGCCGGCCTCGCGGATGCGTTCAATGATATGGTTGATTTCCTGCTCGGTGGCCTTCTCGGACATATTGACGATCATGGGATGGTTCTCCTCTTTAGGTCTTTCGTAGTCCTTCTCGGCTTAAATCAGCTCGGCACAAGTCCGCCGCTAAAACAAAAGCCGCGATCTCTGGATCGCGGCTTTTGGCGGAAGCTGGTTTGTTCAGGTGGCCGTCAGTGGCCCAACCTCACCCCAAGCTGCGCCGCGGCCGCTGCTTCTGAAAACCAGAAGTAAGCGGTAAAGGCGAAGCCCGGAGTAAATCGTGTCATAGAATTTTTCATTGCAATACAAATCCCGCAGATGAGGTCGACCGGATGGAACTCGCCCTTACTGCAGGGAACTGGCTACGCTGGAAAATGCGGTGTTGGCGTTCGATCCGATCAGACGGACCGTCCCAACGACCAGAACCAGAATGACTGCCAGCATTACCGCATATTCGGCGATGTCTTGTCCTTCCTCTTGCGACCAAAGCCTTTGCATCAGTTTGGACATTTTCTCTCCTCCACGCCGCCGTCAGTTCCTGGGAGAAAAAAACTGACCTTAGACAGGGTGCACACATGATGCACGCGGGTGGACGTTCTTGTCAATGCGGGTTTCGACATTTTCCGCACCGAGAGTTAAGGCTGCAAAACGGGCGCCGGGGGCTGGGTTTGGGCGATGTTGGCCGGGGCAGCCGAAGCCGGTTGGGGAAGCAATTGTTGAGCTCCCTGCTGGACATATTGCAGAACACGACTGGGCAAAATACCGAGGTAAAGCGTGGCCAAGAGACTGATGGCGAGGGCGAGCCCGAGTCCAAAGGGAACCGGGGTGACGGGGGCGGGCTTGCGCGATTCGCGCATGTACATGACCACGATAACCCGCAGGTAGTAGTACGAGCCGATGGCGCTGTTGACCACGCCGATCAGGGTCAGCCAGATCAGGTTCGATTTTACCACGGCGCTGAAGACGTAGAACTTGGCGAAGAAGCCGCCAGTCATGGGAATGCCGATCAGCGAAAGCAGAAAAATGGTGAGTGTTGCGGCCAGCAGCGGGGACGTGCGTCCAAGGCCCTCGTAATCTTCGAGGGACACGTAACGTTCGCCGGCATTGGCGAAGTGGCTGACCACGGCGAACGCGCCCACGTTCATGGCCGCGTAGGCCGCGGTGTAGAACATGACGGCGGAAATGCCGGCTGGGGAGTTTTCGCGGGTGGTCATGGCGAAGGCTGCCAGTATGTATCCGGCGTGGGCGATGGAAGAGTAGGCCAGCAGGCGCTTGATGTTGGTCTGGACGAGAGCGCATACATTGCCCAAGGTCATGGAGAGCGCGGCCGCCAGCCAGATGAGCCAGAAACGGCCGGGAGCGTTGATGGTGAAGACGACTCGCAGCAAGACGGCGAAGGCTGCCGCTTTGGGCGCAGTCGACATGAAGCCGACGATGGGAGCGGGAGCGCCCTCGTAGACGTCGGGCGTCCAGATGTGGAACGGTGCGGCTGCCACTTTGAAGCCGAGGCCGACGAACATAAGGGCCATGGCCACGTAGACCAGCAACGGGGCCGGGCCGGCTTGTAGTGTCTGACTGATGCGATCGATGTTGGTCGATCCGGTGGCGCCGAAGATCATGGCCACGCCGTACAGAAAAAATGCGGTGGCGAAGGAGCCGAGCAGGAAATATTTGAGCGACGATTCGCTGCTGGCAGCTTCGTTGCGGCGGAAGCCAGCCAGGATATAAGTCGAGATGGAAGAGATTTCAAGCGCGATGAAAATCAGAACCAGTTCGACGGCCGAGGACATCAAGGCCATGCCGACTGCACCGAAGAGAATGAGGGCATAGTATTCTCCGGCGCGAATCCGCTGCACCGCCATGTACTCGAACGAACTGAGGATGACGACGGCGGCGATGGCGATGACCAGAAAATGGAAGAACACGCTGAAATTGTCGACCTTCACCATGTTCGAGAAGGCCAAGCCGGGAGATTGCGCCATGTACCAAGTGGCGAGAAGCCCGGCGACGGCGCCCACGAAGGCGATCAGGCCCAAGGTTTTCTGGCTTTTTTCTTCATCCACCAAAGGATCAAGCAGCATGACCACGATCCCGAAGGCGGAGAGAATCAGTTCGGGCAAGATGCGGATGTAGTCGACGCTTTGGGGGATCGTTTGCGAAATCGTCTGCAGGAAAATGGCGGGGAGGTGAATCATTGTCCCACCACCTTGCTGACGACTTGTGGGATCGAAGTGAGCGCGGCCTGTACAGCGGGATCAATCGCACCCAGCCAGAGAATCGGAGCCACGCCCATCAACAGCGCCGCGGCGGCACAGGGCCAGACGGCGGCTTTCTCGAAGAGGATCATGTCACCCATGGAATTATTGATCGGGTGCGTCACTTTGCCATAGAAAACGCGCTGGTACATCCACAAGAGATAGCCCGCGCTCCAGATCACGCCGGTGGCGCCTAGAATTCCGTAGATGGGCTTGGCCCGGAATGCGCCGCTCAGCACCAGGAACTCGCCGATGAATCCGTTGAGGAGAGGAAGTCCGACGGAGGCGAGCACGATGAATAGGTAGGTGGCCGAGTAGACAGGAACTATGGAAGCGAGGCCGCCGAATTCGGAGATTTCGTAGGTGTGGCGGCGTTCGTGGAGAATTCCGGCGAGCATGAACAGGCCGCCAGTGGAAATTCCATGGGCCAGCATGACGAACATGGCGCCGTTTAATCCCGAGGTGGTGAAGCTGAAAATTCCAAGGACGACGAAGCCCAAATGGCTGACCGAAGAGTAGGCGATCAGCTTCTTCATGTTGGGCTGCACCATGGCGACCAGCGCACCGTAGATGATGCCGATCAGCGCCAGCGTCATGATCCACCACTGATTGTGGCGGGCTTGCTCGGGGAACAGGCCGAGGTTAAAGCGCAGCATGCCGTAGGTGCCCATCTTCAGCAGAACCCCGGCCAGCAGGACTGACCCGGCGGTCGGCGCTTCGACGTGAGCGTCGGGCAACCAGGTGTGGAATGGGAACAGTGGAACTTTCACGGCGAAGGCGAGGAAGAACCCGAGGAAGAGCCACTGCGCCGCGGCAGGGAAGTTGGGCACTTTGCCGCTCGCAATCAGATCGCGGATTTCGTTGAATTGGAACGTGCCGGTGTTCGCGTAGAGCCACA
Source organism: Candidatus Sulfotelmatobacter sp. (assembly GCA_049512555.1). GTDB lineage: Bacteria > Acidobacteriota > Terriglobia > Terriglobales > Acidobacteriaceae > Sulfotelmatobacter. Next base: position 12,564 of record JBEKWZ010000017.1, read on the forward strand.
GGATCGCCGCCAGCATGAACACCGAGGCAATCATGGTGTACATGAAGAACTTCACGGCGGCGTAGACTTTGCGCTCGTGGCCGAAGACGCCGATCAGCAGCGCCATGGGGATCAGCGTGGCTTCCCAGAAGAAATAGAAGAGGAAGAGGTCGAGCGAAGTGAAGACGCCGATCAGGGCGGTCTCCATAATAAGGAGGAGGATGAAAAACTCCTTCACGCGATCGTGGACGGATTTCCATGAGATCAACACGCACAACGGCGTGAGGAACGTGGTCAGCACCACCAGCCACATCGAGATGCCATCCATGGCCATGTGGTAGTGGATGTTGGGAGTGGAAATCCACGGCTTGTCGATTTCGTACTGGAAGCCCGCCTGGCTGCGATGGAAGTGCACCGGGAGATGCAGCGAGAGAAGAAAAGTAAGCAGCGAAAAGACGAGAGCGAAGATGCGGATGTCGCGATCGCGCCGGGGAAACAGCACCAGCAGCAAAGCACCCAGCAACGGGGCGAAGGTGACGAGCGTCAGGATGTAGGGGCTCCAGCTATCGGTCGTCATGGCTCCGGCGGTCATGGCTCAGCGCACTCCCATCCAAATCATGTAGGCAATCACGACGGCAGAGCCGGCGGCGATCCATCCGGCGTACGAGCGGAGGTTGCCGGACTGCATGTGGCGGGCCTCGTCGGAAATGTGGCGTGCACCGTCGCCGGCTTTGTTGACCGTGTCGTCGATGACCTTACGGTCAACTCCCCGCCACAGAATGCTGGTCGAGCCGTCGATCAGCGGCTTGACGAATAATTTCGCGTAAAGTTCGTCGACGTAATACTTGTTGACGACCGCGGTGTAAAAGCCGTTCAGGCCGTCGGCGATTTTCTGCGGGAGATAAGGCCGGCTGATGTAGAGGAACCAGGCCAGGATCGCGCCCGCGAATGCGACCAGCACCGAGATTCCCATCAGAATGTATTCCGTGGAACCGCTTGCCGCTTCTCCCGC